>CAKRAY010000145.1 GCA_934296355.1 uncultured Clostridia bacterium | reverse complement strand
GGATAAAATGCTCGAATATTAAACTCGCCGCGATAAGGGAAAACCCTTATCGCGGCGAGCAATTACGTCTGTTCTATTCTCATAGAGAAACTTTATTCCGCTTGTTGTGCGCAAACGCGTTCTTTTCTGAGCTTTTCAATGGTATCTCGCGCGAATTTTTCGGCTCTTGCTATAGCGTTATCGTAAGTTTCTTTCGCTTTGGTAAGTCCTTCTTCCGCTTTCGCTCTTATTTGTTCGACTTCCGCCTTTTCTTCTTCGGTCAAGTCGTTTTTGATAATTTCGAGCGTATCGTTCGCTTTCTCCTCGTACTTCGCGGTCAACGCCTTGATATCTTCGACGGAAAGGTCTTCTTTCGTCAACGTGGTTTTAAGTTCGCCCGCGGCGGCAATCATTTCATTAATTATAGCCTTTACGTTTTCGGGAATAAACGAAACGACGGGGTTATTTATAAGCGCTTTTACCATATCCGCAGTTGCGACCGCCGCGTTGTAAACCGCGGTGATTTGCTGTTCGTATTCTTTCATAAAACGCGCTTGTTCTTCACCGAAATAAGTTTCCGCGCTCTTCAAAGCCGCGTCGAGTTTAACTTTAAGTTCTTCTATATCCGCGCCGGTTTCGCTGTTTTTGAAAGTCTTGTCGGCGTAAGCGTATACGCTTTCGAGAGTTACGTTACCGTCGGCGTCTTTCAATAATTCTACGTCGTCTTCGGTCAAGCCCAAAGAAGTAAGCACCGATTTAACCGCTTCCTCGTCGAGAGTAATTGCGGAAATCTTGTCTTTTAGCATATAGACTCCTTCAAGGGCTTTCGTTCCGTGCGCCGCGGTGGCGTACATTTGATAAACGTATCCGTAGTACCAGGTCGTAGGATGCGTTGCGACGTGCGCCGAGTAGTAAGTAGCGTAAATTCCGTCGAGAGCCGCGCTCACAGCCGCTTCGTAAACTTTTTCCGCAGCGGCAACAGCCGCTTGATACTCGTTGGTAGCAAATTCTTTCACTTTTTCGCTCGCCTTTTTGATAACGTTTACAAGTTCTTCGTCGTTAAGTTCAACCGCCGCTTCGAGGGTTATTTCGCCCGTTTCGGACGCGCTTAACGCAAGGCGGAACTCGGCTACGCTCATTTTTTGAACCGCTTCGTTGTCCGGATGAGAGGTTTTGAACTCGTTGAATTTACGAAGGAGCGAGTATGCACCCGACGCGTCGGTACTTACGGTAAGTCCGAGGCTTTTAGCCGTTGCCGTTACTTTCATATCGATCGACGCCGAAAGAAGTTTTTCCACTTCCTCTCCGTCGGGAGAAGTAACCGAATATTGCACGACTTTGTTGTCCTCGCTTAAATATCCGAGTTCTACCGCCATATCGGTGATTTGCGTAATCGCCTCATCGAAATCTTTGCCGATAAGTTTGTCGGTTTCTCCGTATAAAAGAACCGTGCCGTCGGTATTCGCGCCGTAAACGGAAACGATTTTATTGTCCGCGTCAACGACAAGTTCTATGGACGGGTTTATGTCGAGACGGACAAAAGAATCCGATTTACGCTCGTTTTTATCCGAACAACCGGCAAAACCTACGAGAAGCAAGCACGCAAGCAATGCGCTCGCTATGATAATACTGATTCGTCTTGTTTTCATTTTTTCGATCTCCTTTTTATTTTTTTATTTCTTTCGCTTATTAAACGAACCACGGATTCGTTTTGTTGCAAGAATTTTTTTATTTTTTCAAAGATTCGTAATACGCGTCGAGCGAGCCGTATTCTTTAACGACCTCGGCGATTAAAGACGCATATTCTTCGCCGCTTATCTCCGCTCTTTCCGCCAAAAACTTTTCGCCGAACGCGTTTAACCTGCTTTCTCGCGCTTTTTCGTACACCGACGAAACGAGCGAGGAGAATTTTTCGTAATCCATTTGGTCTACGGATAAAAGTCCGCGAAGCGCGGCTCCCGTTTCGTCGCCCGCTTTATCGAGTATATCAAGTAACTTTTCGGCGTAGTAATCGAAGTCATCGTCCGACATAAACGCCGACAACTTTTTAATAAGGTCGACGGGAACGGTTGCGTAAAACGTCGAGAACGCGCTTTTCCTAAGCGTAAGTTCAGCCGACGAAGAGATTTTATTGCCCGTAAGAAGAGTATATTCGTTCGTTTTTTCGTCCATTTCATTCACGAGAGCGGCAAGTTCGGGGGTAAGTTCTATACTTAAACCCTTTACCGACCAGTAATCTTTCGCAATGTCAAAAATAATCGGATTGTCCTTATGATTTTTTATTTTTTCGTTAAGTCCCGTCATTTCGTCGAAAAGCGACGATATTTTCGCTAATTTTTCGGGCAAAGAAGATATGCTTTCGGATAAAATCGCTTTGATTTGCCCGTGAACGAATTCGTTCTCGTAAAGGTTTTTCAATCCGTCGGCGTCGAGGGAAGTCGCCGCTCGCGTCGCGTAGGACGGAGATAGACTTTTTATTACGGCGGTTAGGTCCGCGTCGGTTTCGGTCAAACCGCATTTTGCCGACATTTCCTCGTTCGTCAGAGTTTTGCTCGCGACGAGCGTTTTCGAGCCTTTCTTTCTAAAATACCCTTCCAAAGAAGCGGCGATATCGGGAAGAGAATTCGACTTGTCCTCGCTTGCGGATATACGAATCGCCGATTGCGCGTCCGGATCGATAAAGCCGAGACGAGTCGCTTCTTCGACGAAAGCGGACAGCGCGTCGGAAACGGGTTTGCCTAAAAGTTTCGGCGAGTTTTCGGAATTCAAAACGACGTCGGCGTCGCCGTTAAGCGCGACTACGGCGTCTACCAAGCCGTTTTCGTCAACGGAAAAAATCGCTTTGGGGTTTATTTCGAGCGTAAGGCAAACCGACTTATCGATAAAGCCGGACGAACCGCCCGACGGAATAAGAGTTACGCAAAGCACAATTACCGCTACAACCGTCGCTAAAACGGATATAACCGCCGACGCTATATGGCCTTTGCTGAATTTCGAACTTCTTTTCGGCGAAGAAGAACCATTTTGCATAAACCGTTCGTCTGCTCTCGGCGTCATCTCGCCGAGTTCGTCAAAGAGTCTTTTTTTCCACGATTTCATTCTTCCTCCTTTAACGCGTCTTGCAATTTCGTTATGGCGCGTTTGTATTTCGACGTTATCGTACCTATGGGACAACGGAGTAATTCGGCTATTTCTTTATGTTTATACCCCCACAAAACGTGCGCGACCACCACGTAGCGTTCGTCTTCGGTAAGAACGGAGTTAAGCGCGTCGAAAACCGTAAAGTCCCTTTCGGGTTCGCTCCGCTCCGGAACTTTTTCGGTAAAAACTACTTTTTGCCGTCTTTCCGTCTGGTCGAGCGCGGTGTTTTTGGCTATTTGCAGTATCCAACCGCGCGCGCTGCCGGTAGGCTTGAACGTATACGCGTACTTCGTTATTTTAAGAAAAACGTCCTCACCGCAGTCCTCGGCGTCGGCGTAAGAGTTAAAGTAAGGATATACGAAAGCGAACACACCCCTTTTCGTCTTTTCGTAGAGTGTGCCGAGAGAATTATCGTCGCCTTCGGCAACGCCTTGTAACAGCCGCGCGATTTGCTTGTCGTTCATCCTATCGTCTCATTTGGTCTTCCGTATATTAAACGGTTTGCTTAGTAGTTTTGTTGCAAAAAAAATTATAGAAAAAATTGTAACACGAAATCGAATTTATATCAATGCTAAAAGAGAATTTTTACGCTCGTCGTATTGTATTCCTGTGATAAATCGAAGCGGGTAAAGTTTAACAAATTTGAAACCCGGGAAAATCAACCAAAATTCATAGGAGAATCAAAAAATGAAATACGTAGAATGGCTGAATATTTGGCTTAACAATTACATTAAACCAAGCGCGAAAGAACGCACCTATATCCGTTACGCACAACTTATACGCACGCACATTGCCCCAAAAATCGGCAATAAAGACATAAACGACCTTACGCCTATCGTTTTGCAGTCGTTTGTAACGGAACTTTTATCAAGCGGAAACGATAAAACCGG
>CAKRAY010000144.1 GCA_934296355.1 uncultured Clostridia bacterium | reverse complement strand
GTTGTTGCCCGCGTATAGAGGTTCTTCTCCGGTGCAATGGGCGTTAATTAACGGCGAAGACGTCGTCGGAGTTACGATAATGAAAACCGAACTCGGAGTAGATACCGGCGATATAATACTTCAAAAGGGAATTAGATTGAACGGCGACGAAAATACGGACGAAACGCTAATGCTGCTAAGCAAGTTAGGCGGAGAACTTATTGTAGAAGCGCTTGATTTGATGGAAAACGGCAAAGAGACTTATAAAAAACAAGACGAGCAAAGAGCGACGCATTGTAGAATGTTGACAAAAAACGACGGGTTAATCGATTTTTCAAAAAACGCGGTTGATGTGAAAAATTTTATAAGAGGTATGACGCCTTGGCCCAGCGCTTATACAACCTGCGTCAACGGTAGAATAAAAATAATAAAAGCTTCGGTAGTCGATTATTCCGGCGGAGAGCATAACGGAGAAATCGTTTGCTCCGATAAAAAAGACGGGCTTATCGTGAAGTGCGGTACCGGCTATATAAGAATCGATTATTTGCAAGGCGAAAACAGTCGAGCAATGGACGCAAAAAGTTATTTGTTAGGAAAACGGATACCGGTAGGGAGTATATTAGGTGAATAGTTATAAAGAAATTCGTTCGGCATACGATATTTTGCTGAACGTATACAGAGACGGCGCATATCTGAACATCGCGATGAAAGACGTGACGAATAAGCGAGTGGCTAAATTGGTTTACGGCGTACTCGATTATCATTACGAGTTAAACTATATCCTAAACCAACTTGCGGTTAAAGGAATAAAAAACAACGTAAGGCCGCTTGCGTTGATCGCTTTGTATTCCGTCATAAAACTTCAAACGCCGGAAAACGTTGTTATCAACGAAACGAAAGACGTGTTGGAAGAAATAGGAAAATCGGCTCTGACTAATTTCTTTACCGCTATTATAAAGAAAGCGGTGCAAAAACAATACGAATATCCGAAAAAAAGCGATAAAAACTACATAGAAGTCAAATATAATTTGCCTTCGTGGCTTGTGGGTATGTATAAAAAAGATTATCCCGAAACGTTTGAGGAAATCATAAACGTGGGTGAAACGCCGTTCGTACATATTAGATTAAACAAGAATTGCACTGAAGAAGAAATAAAAAAGATTGCGCCGGATGCAAAAAAAACGTTAACAGGTTTTTTTGTGAGGAACAGCCGAGAAATAGGGTTGTTTAATACGCTTGGAAAAATAACTTTTATGAGTTACGGTTCGACGTTGATAGCGGAGAGTATTCACGCAAATAGCGGAATGGAAATACTCGATACTTGCGCCGCGCCGGGCGGAAAAGCGATATATATGGCGCAAAAGGGCGCCGCCGTCATCGCTTGCGATATACATGAACATCGCGTAGACCTTATAAGAGCGTATGCCGACAGAATGCATGTAGGCGTAACGGTATATAAACAAGATGCAACCATATTCTTAAAGAAATGGGAAGAACGTTTCGACGTGGTTCTTATAGACGCGCCATGTAGCGGTTTTGGCGTAACCGGCAAAAAAAAGGACGTAATTTTCAATAAGACTTACGACGACGTTCTTGCATTGGCGGAATTACAACGAGAAATCCTCGATAACGCATGCAAATACGTAAAGAAAGGCGGTTTGCTTGTCTATTCGACTTGTACCGTCTTTAATAAGGAAAATGCAGAAAATGTAAATTGGTTTTTGTCGCAACATCCTGAATTCAAGCGGGAAAAAATAGATTTACCTTACGATAACGACGGAAGTATACAGTTTCTACCCGACGGTAAAGGCATGGAGGGCTTTTTCGTATGTCATATGAGAAAAGCATAAGTTTACTTGACTTATCGAAAGAAGAATTTGCTTTTATAGGCGCGGCGGGTTATCCTAAGTTTCGCGAAGAGCAAGTGTTTATAGCTTCGCGACAGTATAAAAGTTACGATGAAATGAGCAATATTCCTAAGAATCTTAGGAACTTCTTGCAAGAAAAATATATAGACCTTCCCGTAAAGATTATCGAAACTTATACGGGAAAAGACGGAACCGAAAAGTATTTGTTTTTAATGCGCGACGGCAATATAGTCGAAGGCGTTTTTATGCCGCACAAATACGGAAATACGTTATGTATATCTACGCAAGTAGGATGCAGAATGGGGTGTAAGTTTTGCGCTTCTACTCTTAACGGATTAGTAAGGAATTTAACGGCGGGAGAAATGCTGGGCGAAGTCCTTAGCGTAAATAAAAAGCATAACGGCACGCTTAAACAAAGAGCGATTACGAACATAGTGCTTATGGGAAGCGGCGAACCGTTAGATAATTACGATAACGTAATCAATTTTTTGAAACTCGTTTCCGAAGAATCCGGGATAAATATTTCTTTAAGAAACATCTCGTTATCGACTTGCGGATTGGCAGAGCGTATAAAAGAGCTTGCCGACAGCGGGTTAACGGTAACTCTCACAATAAGTTTACATGCGTCGGACGATGAAAAAAGAAGTTCGCTTATGCCGATAAATAAGAAGTATTCGATAGAAGAGGTTCTAAATGCGGCAAAGTACTATTTTGATAAAACGGGTAGAAGAATAATCTTCGAGTATTCGCTGATAGAAGGGGAGAATTGCAGCAAAACAGAGGCGGTAAAACTTGCCAATCTATTGAAAGGCTTAAACTGTCACGTGAACCTGATAAATTTGAATTTCGTTAAAGAGAGAGGATTGAGAGGAACAAACGGAGACACTATAAAAGATTTTATGGCGGTGTTGAGCGAAAAAGGCATAAGCAATACGCTTAGACGGTCGATGGGCAACGATATTAAAGGCGCTTGCGGACAACTAAGAAACAGTTATCTGAATAAAGAGGAGGTTACTACCGATTAAAGGACAGATTATCAAAGCCGTCGCCGGGCAATTCAGCGTTTACGATAACGGAGAGATAACCGTTTGTTCGGTGCGTGGTAAACTCAAAAGGGACGAGGACGTTTTTGTCGGAGATTTTGTAGAATACGATAAATTAAATAAAGTCGTAATAAGCGTTTATCCTCGCGCAAACAAATTGATACGTCCGTACGTGGCAAACGTCGACATATTGTTAATAGTCGTAGCCCCTAAACCCCAACCGGATTGGGTTTTAGTGGAAAAGTTGCTATTAAATTGTCATTCGCAAAGAATTTTACCCGTTTTAGTGGTGAATAAATGCGATTTGCTTGACGAAAACGAACTTGAAAATATGATTGCGCCTTATAGAGGAGAGGTAAAAACTTTTAGCGTAAGCGCAAAGAAAGGAATAGGATTAGACGAATTAAGAAGTTTTACAAGCGGCAAAACCGTATGCCTTAGCGGACAAAGTGCCGTCGGCAAAACTTCGCTTATAAACGCCTTAGGCGGATATGGGCTTGAAACCGGAGAACTGTCGAGAAAAATAGATAGAGGAAAAAATACCACAAGACAAGTGGAGATATTCTTTATCGGCGACGGAAAAATCGTTGACACATGCGGCTTTTCTATTGTAGACGGTATCGATATAAAACCGCAAGAACTTATTTATTATTACGATGAGTTTTTGGCTGTGCAAGATAAATGTAGATATTCGAACTGTACTCACACGAATGAACCGGGTTGCGAAGTCAAAAGATTGGTAAACGATAAAAGAATCAGCGAGAGCAGATACGATAGATACGTAAAACTGTATAAAGAACTAACGGAAAGGAGCAAAAGACGATATGACTAACGGGCAAATTTTGGTCGCGCCTTCGATATTGAGCGCAGATTTCGCCAATATGGCTAAAGCCGTGAAAGATATTGAAGAATGGGGCGGAGATTGGATACATTGCGACGTTATGGACGGGCATTACGTTCCTAATCTTACGTTCGGCATGCCGATGATAAAAGCACTTAGGGGGCGTACCGACATGGTTTTGGACGTCCATTTAATGATCGAAAAACCGGAGAAATATGTGGAAGAATTTGTTAAATGCGGCGCGGATTATCTTACTTTTCATCCCGAAGCGTCTGAAAATGCGG
>CAKRAY010000143.1 GCA_934296355.1 uncultured Clostridia bacterium | reverse complement strand
TTCGGTATTAACCGAATACACGGGAATTTTTCTTTGTTCCTTACCGACCGCGCTCGTCGCGCTTCCCCCGAAGCATACTCCGAGAGTAACGCATAAGATGATTACTGCCAAAGCCACCGCGATAATTATCAGGCGACTTTTTTTTAGAACTACAAACATTCAACTCTCCTACATTTTAACGGATATGCGACCGCGAATATTGTAAAAGTTTGACGAAACGACACTTTTATTGTCGAATTACGTCGGCTTTCTTACACTTTGGTCGTCACATTAGTATATGCGCGAGAATCTGCGTTTATGTTCTCCGTCGTGCTTGTCCCATGACAATTTAATTTTTTATTTTATGTAAAAAATAAACACCGTAGTCTTCCTCTATGGTGCTTAATTCCTTTTTCGTATTATTCTTCTTTGCCTATATCCTTACGATAATGCATACCGTCGAACGATATCTTGGCAATATTCGAATAAACGTTTTCTACGCACTCTTTTTTTGTTTCTCCGAACCCGACGACAGCTAAAACTCGTCCGCCCGACGTTTTCAATTCCCCGTCAACGATTTTTGTTCCCGCATGAAACACGGAAACCGTATCGTCGATGTCGCCGAGCGTGATTTTCACGTTCTTGTTATAGTCTAACGGATATCCTCCGCTTGTCGCGACCACGCACACTCCGCATCTTTTGTTGATATGCAAGTTTACATCTGCGAGTTTTCCGTCGATGACGGCATTGAATACGTCTATAAGAGGCGTTTCTATCTGCGGTATCAATAATTGACTTTCTACGTCGCAAGGACGGGATACAAAGTCCACGACGAACACTCTTCCGTCGTCTTTTACTATAAGACTGAAACATAACCAGCCTTTATATACGCAACCCTCTTTTTTTAGCGATTCGATAGTCGGTAAAAAGATTTCGTCGTACGCTTTACGCGCCACTTCTTCGGTATAAACGGCGGCGGGCATACTTGCGCCCATACCCGCTGTGCTCATTCCTAAATTGCCGTCGTATACGCGCTTATAATTCTCAACCGCCGGCAAAGGAATGACCGTTTCTCCGTCGGTAATAACGCTCACGATAATGTTGGTACCGCTAATAAACTCTTCGACGTCCACCTTTTTACCCGCGTCGCCGAAAAGTCTGGCGACCATAATGTCGTAAAGGGCGTTTTCCGCGTCGCGTTGATTTTTACAAAAAAGTATTCCCTTACCAGCCGTTCTTCCGTCGGTTTTTATAACAAGAGGGAAGGTCTGACGTTGAACGTACTTTTTCGCACTCGGATAATCTTCGAAAATTCTATACGAAGGCGCGGGTATTCCGTATTTATGGCAAAAATCGTTGGCGAAAGACTTGCATCCCTCTAAATTCGCGCCGATAATATCGCAACCGAACGTTCTGTGTCCTCTCCTTGTCAAGAACTCTACAAGCCCTTTGCTGAGAAGTTCGTCGGGATTTACCACCGTCAGTTTTATAGACGGATTGGCGTCCAAAAATTCAGCAATCGCTTCAAAATCGAAAATATCCATTTTTATGCACGTTGCGATTCCCGCCAGACCGCCGTTACCGGGAATACAGAAAATGTTATTGACTCTTTCGTCCTTTTTTAATGCCAAAGCCAATGCGTGTTCTCTACCGCGTGAACCGATTAACAGTACGTCCATCATTTCTCCTTTATTCTTTGTCACTCTTGTTATTCTTTATTATATTTTTACAAATTATAAAAAATTGATTACATTATATCACGCGACTATATTTTAGTCAACACGAACTAGCGGGAAAGCGTTCGATAAAAACTTTTTTTGCGTTAATATCAATCTTCGTTTTCTTTTTCTTTATGCTCACGCGTTATTTTTATTTCTACGCTCCGATCGTTCGGCGCGGCGTCGTCGACAAAATCGGCTATGTAGCGCTCAAACAATCCGTCCTCTATAAAAGATCGTAATTCGATACTCCTATCGCCTACGAACTTTTCGAAACCTACGAATTTTTCCATAGTGAGGCTGTTGATTACGTTTATAACCAGTTTGTTGCTTTTTATCAGGGAAAGACTTTTTCCGAGTTCGCCGTTTCCGGACAACTCGTTGATTATTATCTTTCCCAAACCGCCGAAATCGTTCGGTTTTATTTTACCGTCCAACGCCGTTTCGCCTATTCTCAATGCAAAAGGCACGATTCCGCTATCGTAACACTCTAAGATTCCGTCCACGAAAACTTGTCGAGAGTTAATAGCTATTTTTGGTAGCGTAGGATACGCGGTAGCGATTTTATCGCTTGCTTTACCGAACAAATCGAACGCCCACATCATAATGTATTCTATAAGTTTAAGTTCCTTTTCGCTATAATGTTCGTCGCCGTGCGCCAAGCGAAATACCGCCGTAACGGCTAAGTCGCTCGTCGTCGAATAATCCGCGGTCGGTAACTCTATGCCGTAATCGTTAAGAACTCTTTCCAAACTCGTTTCGCCTTCTTTTTCGTCCTTTTGACGGAGCGGCGCATTCATTAACGGGTTGATAACGTCTTTTTTTACAATTTCATAGAATTCCTTTATTTGTTCGGGAACTTTGATATCGAGTTTTCCGCCGTCGTAACCTAACGAAGAAACGGTTTTGTAAATGTCGGCGTAAACTCTGTCGTTTACATATTTAACGACTCCTTTTCCGGTCAATTCGGCTTTTTCTTCGGCGGTCATTTGTTTGGGTAAGAAGTCTTCGTTTACCCTTTCTACAGATTCGATTTCCACTTCGTATTCGTCTTCTTTTAACTTGACTTTCCTATACGGAACGTCGATATACGCCATAGAACCCGTGGACACTTCCGTTACGGTTGTGGTTGTTTCGCCTCTAACGTATTTACGTTCTTTAACGTCGTTAATATGTTCGTGTCCGGCAAAAATAACTTCGACGTTCTTTTCCGCAAAAAACTCAGTTAAATGCTTAAACTGTACTTCCAGATTGCCGTCATCTACCAATTCGGTCGCTTCCGGAAGGTGGGTCAAAAACGGTTTATGTGCAATAACCACGGTTTCTTTACCGTCGGCGACGCTTCTTTCTACTTGTTTGTAAATCCATAGTCTATGCTCGTCGCTTATGCCCTCTTTATACTCGTCTTTCGACAAATAATAGCCTATATCGTCAATCGCGATAACCCTATATCTTTCGCCGAAGTCGGCAACGTAACTCAGACCTTTATCGTAAGTCGCTATCGCCTTATCGTAACCGAAATCGTGATAAACGGACTTGAACAGTTCCGGGTCGGCTCTGACGCCGATTTGGTTTTCGAACACTTGTACGTCGTGGTTACCGTTGATGACAAATACCTCGATACCTTTGTCTTCCGCTTTTTTCAGCGCGCTTGCGACCGCTCTGTGCGATTCCTCGTCGCCTTGCTCGGTAAGGTCGCCGCATAAAAATAAATAGTCGTAAACTTTCGGGTCCAAACTATCGATAAACCCGTTAAAAACAGCGTCCGAAATATGTACCGCTTTATCGCGAGCGGCATACGTAGCGTAATTTTCATCGTTAATCGCGCTGCTTGCGATAACGTGAATGTCAGTCGCTACGCACAAAGTCTTCTCTTTCTCTTTACGCTCGCACCCAGGCGACAACACCGTTATCGCTATCAAATATAAAATCGCGAACGCAACGATACACATTTTAGTTTTTGACTTTCCCTTCATAACTCTCCTTAATGAATTCTCTCTTAATTTTTCAATTTTATTTCCTTATCATATTGACGAACGATTTACTCGACTACGGATTCTACCGCATCGTTTATGACTAAATCGGCGCGATTATCCAAAGGCGTTTTTTCTTTATTTATCAAAACAAGATTTTTGCCGCGGAAGAATTCCACGAAACCTGCCGCGGGATAAACGCTCAACGACGTACCCGCCACGATAAGACAGTCCGCATTGAATATAGCCGTTATAGCCTTATCCATAACGTTTTCGTCAAGCGCCTCTCCGTATAAAACGACGTCGGGTCTTACCATGCCTCCGCAAGGACACTTCGGTATTCCTTTATTATCTAATATGTACTTCAATCCGTAGCGTTTATTACACTTAACACAGTAATTTCTATATATAGACCCGTGAAGTTCAATCACGTTTTTCGACCCCGCTTTTTGATGTA
>CAKRAY010000142.1 GCA_934296355.1 uncultured Clostridia bacterium | reverse complement strand
GTGCTAATGCGTACTGTTAACCGCCGAAGCACCGACTTACAAGGAAGCCGTTACGTACCTTACGGCTTGTTATCTAAATTCGCAAGACTTTCCCTCTTGCTCGATTTCCCTAAGGGGAAATTGTGAAAAGTGTCATTTCCACAATTTCGTATTATACCATAGACCTTTTTTGTTTTTTTAGATAAATGTTTATGTGCGGCTATATGCTTGTTAACGGATAATGCTTATTCGCATAACTGCGATGCAACGTGCGTACGTTGCCGGTGCCAGTCGCAAGGGGGGCATTACATTACAGTCGAAAAACAAGTTTTTCTTTGTGTAATTCCATTTGTTTCCCCCTTGGCACCGACTAATAAGGAACTCTCTCGTATTTCGCTCGTTAAGTACAGTTCGTAAGGCGTTCCCCCTTACTGTATCCCCCTAAGGGGAAAATACAAAAAGCGTCGTTTTCGTATTTTCGTATTTTTAGCATAAAACATATTGCTATCGCCCACCCGCCCACCCGACAGATTGTGGTTATTATATAATTATTGTGATTATTGTGCCAACGGCACCTTGGTTGGGAGGCAAGGCTACGCTAATACGTTTATACGCGGATATACGCTTATAAAAGCACACGGTTCATTCGCGTAACTGCGATGCAACGTGCGTACGTTGCCGTCACACGCTTCCACACGTTGCCGTTGCCGAGCGTACAAAGTTTTGAGTTTTTGCTTGTTATTACGCCGCTTATGTGGTAAACTATACCGAAATGAACGTTATAGAAATTAAAAACGTAGATTTTCGCTACGACAAGAACTCGGACGAATACGCCCTCAAAGACTTCTCTCTTTCGGTGAAAAAAGGGGAGTTTCTCGCCGTACTCGGACATAACGGCAGCGGCAAAAGCACTCTTGCCAAACTTATCGGCGCGTTCGTCACGCCCGAAAAAGGCTCGGTCACGGTTAACGGCGTTCTTTCAACCGACGAAAGCAGAGTTTTCGAAATTCGTTCCTCGGTCGGTATGGTTTTTCAAAACCCCGATAATCAAATGGTCGCTTCGGTAATAGAAGACGACGTGGCGTTCGGTTGCGAAAACCTCGGCGTTCCCCCCGCGGAAATCCGCGAGCGCGTGGACGAAGCCTTGACTCTCGTCAATATGTACGAGTACAGAACCGGTACGCCTTTCAAACTAAGCGGCGGTCAAAAACAGCGCGTCGCCGTGGCGGCGGTACTCGCCATGCGCCCGTCCGTCCTCATCCTCGACGAAAGCACTTCTATGCTCGACCCCGAAGGCAGAGAGGAAATTCTCTCTTCCGTAACCAAATTAAACAAAGAAAAATCAATCACGGTTATCCTCATCACTCACTACATGGACGAAGCGTTGCGCGCGGATAGAATATGCGTGATAAGCGGCGGCAAAAACGTGGGTTTGGGTACTCCGCAAGAGATATTCGGACAACCCGAAGTCCTTAAAGCGCACAAACTCGATTTGCCGGTAGCGGGTAGCGCGAGCCTTGCTCTCAGAGAAAGAGGCATACCCGTCAAGCCTTGCCTTACCGACGAAGAATTAGCGGAGGAACTATGCCGATTAAAGTAGAAAACCTCTCGTTCAGTTACGGAAAAAAATCGGTCTTCGAAAAGGTCGCTTTGTCGGACGTTTCGTTTACGATAAACGACGGCGAATTCGTCGGACTTGTCGGCGCGACCGGCAGCGGTAAAAGCACGCTCATTCAGCATTTGGACGCGCTAATCAGACCGAAAAAAGGCGGCGAAGGACGCATAGTCGTGGACGAAATCGACTTGTCGCAAAAGAAAGCCGACGTAGGCGCGTTGCGTAAAAAAATCGGTATGCTTTTCCAATATCCCGAGTATCAACTTTTTGCCGACACCGTTATCGCGGACGTGAGTTTCGGTCCGATAAATTTCGGTATGAAAAAGGAAGAGGCGCATAAGTGCGCGGAAGAAAGTTTACGCCTTGTCGGGCTTGACCCGGATAAGCTTTGCGACCGCTCGCCCATAGAACTCAGCGGCGGACAAAAACGGCGCGTGGCAATCGCCGGCGTGCTTGCCTACAAACCCGAAATACTCATTCTCGACGAACCCACCGCGGGACTGGACCCGCTCGGAAAGAAAGAAATTCTCGACCTCGCCGTTTCTCTCAAAAAAAGCGGCGCGGTAAAAACCATAATTATGGTAAGCCACAACATGGACGAAATCGCGGCGTACACCGATAGGATACTCGCGCTCTCGCACGGCAAACTCGTCGCGGACACAAGCACCGCCGACTTCTTCTATAACCGCGACCCGGTTTCTTACGGGCTCGCCTTACCCCACGTCGTGCACATAGTAAAACTCCTACGCGAAAAAGGTCTTTATATAGAAAAAGACATCCTCGACAAAAACTCGCTCGTAGACGAAATAGAACGCGCTTTGCATAGCCGAAACGGGGGGCAAAATGGATAGAGAAATCGTATTCGGTCAGTACTACCCCAAAAACTCGCTCGTGCATAAACTCGACCCGAGAACAAAACTCCTTTCGGGCTTGCTTATGATTATCGTCGCGTTCTTCGCTAAGAGTTACTACTCCTATGCGGTTTGCTACGGCTTTTTGGCAATCGTCATTTTGGCGTCCCGAATACCGCTTAAAAGTATTCTAAAAACCGTAAAAGCAATTCTCGTCGTGCTTGTGCTCACGCTGATACTGAACATATTCTTTTATAAAGACGGCAAGCCGCTGGTTAGTTGGAAGTTCATTTTAATTACCGACGAGGGTTTGATTTACGCGAGCAAAATGGCTCTGAGAGTTATTTTCTTGGTAGTAAGCACCTCGCTTATAACGCTTACCACCACGCCGATGGCTCTTACCGACGGTATGGAAAGTCTTATGAAGCCGTTAAAACTCATCAAGTTTCCGGTACACGACGTTGCTTTGATAATGAGTATCGCGTTACGCTTTATTCCCACTCTTATGGAAGAGGTAGACAAGATAACTTTGGCGCAAAGGGCGAGAGGGGCGCACTTCGACACGGGCGGTTTGGTTAAGCGAGCGAAAGCGCTTTTACCCGTACTCATACCGTTATTCGTAGGCACGTTCCGTCGCGCCGACGAACTTGCCATGGCTCTCGACGCGCGTTGTTACAACGCGACCCCGAACCGAACCAAGATGAAACCGCTTAAATTCGCTTTACGCGACGCGTTTGCGATGCTTGCCGTTTGCGCGTTCTTCGTCGTAGTCGTACTTTTTTACGCCGGCGTGTTCGGCGCGTTCCCGATATAAAAAACGCCGTAGGAGAAACGCCAATGCGAATCGGACTGATTATAGAATACGACGGCAAGGACTTTTTCGGCTGGCAAATACAACCCGAAAAACGCACCGTGCAAGGCTTGCTTACCGACGCTCTTTCCTCTTTGCTTAAAGAAAAAATAACCTTAATAGGGAGCGGCAGAACGGACTCGGGCGTACACGCGCGCAATCAAACGGCGCACTTCGAATACGCGGGCAATTTCCCGATAGAAAGGCTTGCGCTCGCGGTAAACACCCTTCTCCCCGCCGACGTCAGAGTGAAAAAATCTTTCGTGGCAAGCGACGATTTTCACGCGCAGTATTCCGCGAAAAAAAAGACTTATTCTTATCGCTATTACATATCCAAGATTTCTCGTCCGCTATATGACCCGTTCGCCGCGCAAATCCCCTACGACCCCGAAGCGTTCGATTTGCTTGCCGCGCAAAACGCCGTACGCGACCTACTCGGCGCGCACGATTTTCTCGGGTTTTCCTCAACGGGCAGAGAAGTTGCCGACTCGCGCCGCACGATTTACTCCGCTTCGCTCACATACGAAAACGAACTCCTCGTCCTTACCCTAACGGGCAACGGGTTTCTATATAATATGGTTCGCATTATCGCGGGAACGGTTGCGGAAATAGGCTTGCGCCGCTTGCCCGAATCGGCAATACGCGCCGTCCTCGAAACCAAAAAACGTAACTTAGCCGGTAAAACTTATCCCCCCCAAGGACTTACTTTGGAAGAAGTAGAGTACGTATAACGGAAGCGTGTGAGCAACGGAAGCGTGTGACGCTTCACCCAATCTTCGCGAATAAACCTTATTCTTTGATAAGTGAATAGTCGCGTATAAACTATTATCTAAAAAAC
>CAKRAY010000141.1 GCA_934296355.1 uncultured Clostridia bacterium | reverse complement strand
AAATCCCGGAAAAAGAACTCTCGGAAAAAAGCGACGATAACGCTTAAAACGAAGCAAAAGAATATTAAAAAAAGAACGCGCTCCGATTTCGGGCGCGTTCGTTTGCTTTTTCGTTATTTTTTATCTGCGATTTTTCCTGATTGCGTAGAACGCAAAGAAAATCGTTAAGATAATCGCGAGTACGGAGGCGACGACGGTAGCCGTACAAACGATTGCGATTCTATCGTTTTCGGCTTGAATAACGCCTATCTTTTTTTCCAACTCGCCGTCTTTTTCGTTCAGTCGACTTTTAGCCTCGTCGAGGCGTTTTTGTACGAGCGCAATGCCCGCCCAAATCGCGTCGAGACTCTTTTCCGAAGATTTTTCCAAAGCGGTTACTCTTTCCGCAAGGCTCTCGTTGCTTTTCGTCAAAGCCGCCAAATCCGAGCGGAGTATAGCGTCGGCATTTTGCGAAGCGCGTTCTACTTCGGCAAGTTTTGCTTCGACATCGTCTTTGTTGGAAGAGATAGTTTCGTTAAGACTGCTTACCGCTTTTTCCAAGTTCGCTTGAACTCCGTCAATCGTTTCGGCTAACTTATCGTCGGTTTCCTTGCGAACTCTTTCGAGTTCGGCGATTTTATCGCTTAACTCGGTATCTTTACCTTGCAAGGTCGCAAGGTTGGAGTTCACGAAAGTATTCAGCGTGTCGTATTTCGTTTCCACCGCGGCGAGTTTTGCTTCGACATCGTCTTTGTTGGAAGAGATAGTTTCGTTAAGAGTGTTTACCGCGTTGGTTAAGTCGGCTTTAACTCCGTCGATCGTTTTGGATAACTTATCGTCGGTTTCTTTGCAAACTCTTTCGAGTTCGGCGATTTTATTACTTAACTCGGTATCTTTATCTTGCAAGGTCGCAAGGTTGGAATTCACGAAAGTGTTCAGCGTTTGATACGTATTTCCCACTTCGGCAAGTTTTGCTTCGATATCGGTTTTGTTGGAAGAAATAGTTTCGTTAAGAGTGTTTACCGCGTTGGTTAAGTCGGCTTTAACTCCGTCGATCGTTTCGGATAATTTATCGTCGGCTTCTTTGCGAACTCTTTCGAGTTCGGCGATTTTATTACTTAATTCGGTGTCTTTATCTTGTAAGGACGTGAATTTGGTATTAGCGAAATCGTTTAAGTCTTTATACGCTTGTTCTACGTCGTCAAGTCTTTTTACGAGTTCTTGCTTGTCGCCGCTAATGGTCGCGTTCAAGTCTTTGACCGCTTGTTCGAGGTTCGATTGAACTCCGTCGATTTTATCGGACAGTTCTTTTTTCGCTTGCGCGAGCAATGCTTTGAGTTCCGTAATTTTATCGGCAAGTTCCGTTTCGGTAACGTAGGTGTCGTCTAAACCGGCGAGCAAGTTTTGCGCGCTTTTTATTTCGGCGTCCATGCTTTCGATTTTGGTTGAAAAACTCGTGTCGGCAGCGTCAAGGGAGGCGATTGCGCTCGATAGAGAACTGTTCACGGCGTTAATTTCTTTTATTTGTTCTTTCAACGTTTTTCCGTCGAGAACCCAAACGGCGTAAAGCGTCAGTCCGCCGTCTTGCATGGTAACGGATTGCGGCGTGAAACCGTCGGTTTCGCTGTACGCGAAGTCGGCGTTGCCGCTCGTGTCGTAACTATAGCCGCCGAACTTATATCCTTCGCGTTCGGGAATCGTATTGTCGAACGTTATGACGTCGCCTTCGAAGTATTTGTTGTTATCTACGGGAGCGTTGGTACCGCCGTTGGCGTTATAGATTATCGAAAACTTTTCGTTAGCCTCGAATACCGTGTACAAGAAAACTTCGTCGTCGTTGACTTTGGTAAGCGGTTCGTTAATCGTCAGTTCGTCTTCGTAAACGACGGTTTGTCCGGAAGGAACGGTTGACCAGCCCGCGAAACGGTAGCCTTGCGGCGCGATTACGCCGAGCGAACTTGCGGAGAGGAGGACGAACGATTGTCCGTAAACGGCGAATTGTCTTCCCGCTTCGTTTTGACCGTTGACGTAAACGACGGCGTAGGAAACGGGTATCCAGTAAGAATAAATAGTCAGATTGCCGACGGTTTTGTCCCAAGCGCCGACGTAAGCGACGTTAAGTTTGTCGTCGAAAATAAGTTCTCCCGCTCCGTTTTGTTCCGTAAAATATCCCGCGAATATATAGCCGCTACGAACGGGAACCACCAAATTATCGGACGATAATTCTTCTCCGTAAGTAACGGAAAGGGGAGCGTTGAATTCCGTTCCGTCGTTTGTAACGAACGTTATCACGGTTACGGCGCGTTGCCAAACCGCGTAAAGCGTAAAGTTATCGCCGTTTTCGGAGCATAGGTCGCTGACCGCCACGCCGTCGGCGTAAACCGCTTCGCCGTTTTCCGATATTGCCCAACCGATAAACAAGTGACCCGTTTTCGTGAACGCGTTAAGGGAAAGCGCGCCTTGCTCGCCGTAGCGGAAGGTATCTACGGGCATTGTTCCTTCGCCGCCGCCGTTATCGTACGTTACCGTATAATAATTCGCTTGCCATACGGCGTAGAGAATTACGTCGTCTTCTCTAAACGTCAGCGACTGATTGGCGGTGTATTCCGCGCTGACCGCGCTCGGGTCGGTCGACCAACCAGAGAAACTGTAGCCTACGCGCTTAGGTTTCGCGTCCGATACGGTGGTAGAAGAGTTAGCGTTGTAAGAAGTATCGTCGGTCGGGGCGTTCGCGCCGCCGTTTGCCGAGTATATAAGCGAAAGTTTAGAGCCGTCCGCCACCAAAACGCGACTGTCGCCCTTGACGATAAAGGAGTATACGCCGTTTTCTTCGGTCAGTCTTTGACCGTTAACGTAAACTTTGGGGCGATTGCCGCTAACTTCGAACGTGGCGACTTCGTCGTAAACGTAGTAATCGCTAAGTCCGATTACCGAGTAACCGTCGCTTGCGGAAACGAGTACGACGTATTGCGCCGTTTTCCATACCGCGTATAAAACCGTATCTTTGCCCGGCATTACGATTTCTTGTCCGGAAACAAACTCCGCGTCGGTCGCTTCTTTATCGACGCTCCAACCTCGGAACACGTAGCCTACGCGTTCGGGAACGAGGTCGGTTAAAGCGGTTTTTTGTCCCGCTACGGGATAAACGCGTTCCGCCGGGACGGAAAACGCTCCGCCGTTCGCGTCGTAACTGAGGCACGGATTGAGTTTCCATACCGCATAGAAAGTCACGACCGCATTGCCCATAGTGAAGTCGTCGCCGGGGTTGTACAGAGCGGACGCCGCGTCCGCTTCCGTTGCCCAACCGAGGAACGAGTAGTTCTTTCTGGAGGGAATAACGGAACTCAGCGTAATCGTTTCGTCTTTATGCGCTTGCGCCATTGCGGGCGCGCCTATACCGCCGTTTGCATCGAAATTTATCGTAAAAACGGGTTTTTCCATCCAAGCGGCGTATATAATCACCGTTTCGCCCTCGACGTCCGCGATACCGGTATTATAGTTCGTGTCGGCGTAATACATCGCCCAATTTTGATCGTCGTAAAGGTTCCATCCCACAAAATCGTAGTTATCTCGTTTAAGATTCAACTCCTCGGCGGAAGGTAAACGCATAGAGCCGAAAACCACGTTACTTATGGTCGCCACGTATTTTCCCTGACTGTACAATTGTATGTCGTAATTAACCGGAGTCCAATACGCGTACAATCTGATATCGCCGAGTACCGTGTACTTAAGCAAGGCGTTACCGTCCGATTCGAAGAATTTCGTTCCGTTACCGTCGCGCTCGGCGTAGTATCCGTTGAAGTTATAACCCTTACGAGTAGGCGCGATTAACGACGGTATATCGCTGTCGTAGACTGCGGAAATCGCTTCCGTAAAACTACCGCCGACCGTGTCGAACGAGATTGAATACGTATTCGCTTTCCATACGGCGTAAAGAGTAACCGTTGCGTCGTTTACCGTCGAGAGGTTTACTACGTTTTGCGTATCTTCGTAAAGAGCCGCGCCGTTTGCCGTTTTTGCCCAGCCTTGGAAAGTCCAACCCCTTAAAGCGTAACCGTTTTCGTTAAGAGATTTTTCCGCGTCGTAGGTGTGGAAAGAAACGTTCGTAGCCCCCGTTATCGTTCCGCTCGCGGTTACGGGCGCGTTCGCTTCGTAAGTAATAGTATATTCGTT
>CAKRAY010000140.1 GCA_934296355.1 uncultured Clostridia bacterium | reverse complement strand
CACGTCGAGAACTCAAAGAGAATTCGTAATTCCCGAAAGCGTATACGATGAAGAAAGCGATACCGCTTTCATAAAGGCAATAACCATCGGTAAATTCGCTTTTTATGGCGCAAACTTACTAAAATGCACTTTGAAAGGCGTTGTCTCGATAGATTCCGACGCGTTTTCCGCGGCGCGCAACTTTAACGAGCTGGTTATAGATTGCGATTTTATCAGCGACGTGCAAACAGATTCTTTTGGCGACAAAATAAATAACGGATTATTCGTTATTGACGTACGCAACAGTATAAATCTTTACGAGAATAAAAAAGAATGGGGGTTCAAATTCGATTCTTATATCGGAGAAGACGGAAGAACCGTTATTTATTCCGATTATCTTATTACCAAAGCGGAAGGAGCGTTCGCCGTCATAGGCTACAATATCGGTAAAGAAGATGAGAGAATACTCGGGGTTTACTACGGAGAATTAACGCCCGAACAAATCGACGCTATAAGCGAACAAGTCAACGTTACCGGATATGAAATCGACAAATTTATCGATAAATACGGTAAAATCATCGAAAACGACGTCACTTATAAGATCACGACGAATACCGTTTTGGAATGTGTTTTAACACCGAAAGAGTATCGTATAGTTTTGGAAGTATCGTCAAACGTTACCGTAAACGGGTTACAAGAAATATATAAAGACGAAAATACGGGCGTCAGAAGATATGAAAAAATCGTAAAATACGACGAATTATACAATATCGAGGCGACTTCCGAGTACGGTAAGGTTCTTTGGAGAACCGCCGACGGCTCTATCGTAGATTTAGAATGTAACGGCAAATGGTCGAGCGACGTAGTTGAGGATATAGTCCTTTACGCGTATGTGCAAAAAGTAGAATCAACTGCGCAAAACACAAATACGGCTTCAGCGTCAGCGGACTGCTATTTAATTATATACGAATTAAAGAATAATGGAAACGAATGTTTGCCTTTTGATGTGAGGAAATGAGGATGAAACGTAGTATTTATAAGCCGCTAATATTAGTAATTCTTTTTACAATTCTGTTAGTTGCGCTAAGCGGTTGCAACAACACAGCGCCCGAAGAAGAACCGGAAGTCGAAGAACCTAAAATCGTTTCCGTTGAGATAGATAAAGCGACGATACCGTCCGACGTTATTGTTGGTACTTTGCGACTAACCGAAATAGAACTTATAGTAAAATACGATAACGATACAGAAAAAAGAATCGAGTTAACGGAAGACTATATTGCGTTGGACAGCGTAAATAAACTCAAAAAAGCCGGACAGCATAAAATCAACGTAAACTATAAGGGTTTTACCACTTTTTTCAATATTACGCTTAAAAGCACTGACAGTTTACGGTACACTTTACATATCGAAGGCGGAAGTATAGTCAGCGTGAACGGCGAACCTTACGACGGCGCGGCGGGCGACGTCGTAACCGAGACGTTCGTTAAAGGCACAATCGTATACATAGAATGGAACGAGGTTCCGGATAGCGAATTCGTTTGCTGGGAATGTAACAGAGAGGTTGTGGATACGCAACCTCGCACTCGTGTGGTTGTCGATAATAACGATACTTACATAGCGAAATATAAGGAAATTGTATATAAGGTTTCTTTCGTCACTTATCACGAAACAATCGATATTGCCGCGAAAGAAGTTAAAGTTCTTAACGAATCGGATATAAACCCGATGAGTATGGATGGGTACGTTTTCTTAGGCTGGACGGATAAATATATTACCAATAGCCAGGCTCTCTCCGGGGAAGCGGTAGATTTAATCGAGTTCCCTTATGCGGTTACGCAAGACGTAACGCTTTACGGCGTTTGGAAAAATATCGGTTTAGAATACACATCGTTCGAAGACTCCAACAGTGGAAAAAAAGGTAAGCAAATAATCAGATACGTTGGGAATTTGACTGATTTGGCTATTCCCGAAAAAGTAGAGTCTATGCCGGTTTTATCAATAGCGGCAGACGCATTCTTGGGCGATAACTGTAGAAATATAAAGCGCATATACATCCCGAGTTCCGTCGTAAACATAGAAGAGGGCGCGTTTAGAAATTGCAGTTCGTTGCAGTCTTTCGTAGTAAGCGACGATAACAGACGTTATTCGAGCGAGAGCGGAGTTCTATACATGAACGATAAAACCGCCATGATTGCTTATCCTGCCAGTAAGGTAGTCGCCAATTACGAAATGGAAAGCAACGTAGAAACGATCGCGTCTTACGCTTTTTATAACGCCGTCGTCGGTAGTATAGAAGTTAATTCGGCATTGCTGAGAATAGGTAATCACGCATTCGACAGCGTACATATCGACAACGTAGATTTTTCCGCATTGGAAAAAAGAAATCTCGAAACACTTAATGCAATCGGAAAATATGTGTTCTCCGACAGACTTTCATACGTTTTCGTCAAAGACGCAACGGCAAAAGACGCATATTCTTTACTACCGGAATTTTCAAATATAAGTAATAAAATATCGTATGACGAAGAACAAAAAAGCGACATTTTCGTATATCAATTACCGAAACGCGAATCCGAATTTTTATTATATAGATTAATCACCGGAACTTATTTCGAGAACACAAACCGAACCGCCGAAATTATCGGCGTATCCCGTTGTGTGGAATCCGTAGAGTTCGGCGACTCGATAAGCACGCTAACCGGGAATTCCTACACGATTACTTCTATCGGATACTATGCGTTCAAGGACTGCGTTTATTTGACGAACGTGGTTTTACCTGGGAAGTTGGAACGCGTTTGCGATATGGCGTTTTTCGATACGCCTTGGGTAAAAACTTTGGCAAACGAGTCGATTGTAGCCAACAATACTCTTTACAAGTATCTTGGAAGCGGAACGAACTATGATTTAGACGCTAATATCGTAAAAATTGCCGAAGGTGCTTTTTCCAATAACGAGAATCTTGTCAGTGTTAATATATCAAGCAATATCCTTTTGGAAAAAATAAGCGCGTACGCTTTTTATAATTGCGCTTCGTTTAAGGCGTTCAATACTTTGTATGAAAGCGGCAACGAGAGTACTTATAGCGTTTATATCAGGAACGGCGTAAAAATTATAGGAAATTACGCTTTTGCAAAAACCGCTATAAGGTATATCAATTCTCAATCCGAGGACGGGCTTTTAAGTAGCGTGGAAGATATGGCATTTGCCGATTGCTATTACTTGAAAGAGGCTAACTTTAAACAAAACGGTTTAACGAATATAGGTAATCGCGCGTTCAGAAACGATTACAGTTTAGAGGAGATAAACGTAAGTTCGTTTAACGATAAGTACGTGTCTTATGGCGGTATTCTTTACGGAAAAACGGATAACGTAGCATACTCACTCGTCACTTATCCCTCGGGAAAACTTTATGTTAAAGAGTTTAATCCGATGTGTCCTCAAACGGGCGTCGTTTTATCCGATTTGAGAAAGATAGAAGATTATGCGCTTTGCGACGCAAATATAGCCGCTTTGCTTTTAGACCGGCAAATCGTAGAAATAGGCAAAAACGCTCTTAGTTTACACGGATTGATATACGTTAGATTTAACGGAAATCCTAATACGAGCAGTATTTCTTACGTCGGGGCGTTTACGGACGCAACTCCCGAATACTTTGTTTTCGACGATTACGATAACGTTAATCTAAACACGTTTTTTGGAGTTAGACGCGACCTTATAAATCTTGCGACAAATACCGTTCCTTGCGAGTTTGTCGAAGAAAACGGCGTATTATATGCCGTATATAACGAGAGTAACGTTGTTAAAGTTTGCGCTTCGGATAGAAAAACGGTCGAATTATCCGTTGCGGAGACCGTTACTTTGAACGGCAAAGTTTATAATCAAAAAGCCATCGGAGCGTATGCGTTCGGCGGTTATTATCTACGCGGAGTTACGATTTCGGACAATACGAAAAAAATAGAAGCAAAAGCGTTCAATTTGGCTCAGCGTATAGAATATGTTAGTATTGCCACCGAAAACGTTAACAACGTTCCTTCGATTTCAAAAACCTCTTTCGGACCGCGCTTTGACAACGGTTTGCTTATAAAAGTAAATATAGACCCCGAAACAGACGATAGTTATTTCGACGTTTGGGCGGGGATTATTCACGAAGAAACTTATTCCGATTTAGATAAAACAATAAAAAGATTCAACAGGTATCTTATCTATAAATATCCGTACGTCGTATTGACGAATAATAACGACGAGGG
>CAKRAY010000139.1 GCA_934296355.1 uncultured Clostridia bacterium | reverse complement strand
TCTTTAACGCGCTTATTTTTACAAAATTTTCACACGCGGGTATGTTCACGGAAACGGCATTATCGCATTTATTCAAAACGACTATTCTTGGTATGTCGCCCGCACCGATTTTTTCGAGAACTTCATTTACAACGTAGTATTCTTGCATCATATCGGGCGAATTCATATTAACGACGTGTAAAATCAAATCGGCGTATCTCGTTTCTTCGAGCGTACTCGAAAAAGCGTCTATAAATTCGTGAGGAAGACGGGAAATGAAGCCTACGGTATCGGTAAGAATAAACTCTTTATTCGGTGCAATCCACATTTTCCTACTGACAGGATCAAGAGTTGCAAAAAGTTTGTTTTCCGTTAACACATTTGCTTTGGTTATCGTATTCATTAACGTCGATTTACCCGCATTTGTGTATCCAACGATACAAACAGATTTGATTTTACTCTTTTCTCTTCTTTGCCTGCGAAGATTCCTTTCTTTTGAAAGTTTTTCTATTTTCATTTCCAGGTCTCTTATTTCGGCGCGAATGGTACGTTTATCTAACTCTTGTTGTTGTTCGCCGGCGCCGCGTCTCGCGCCACTGCCGCCGCCTCCCCCGCCGCCTTGACGCGACATACCTATACCCTTTCCGAGAACTCTCGGCAAGGCGTGTTTTTTTCGCGCAAGTTCAACTTGTAATTTTCCTTCGTTACTCTGAGCGTGTCTTTCGAAAATCTCCAAAATTAAAGTCGAGCGATCTATTACGTCAACATGTAAATAATTTTCTAAATTGTTAAAAACGCCGCCGGTAATGTCGTTATCGAAAATAACGGTATCCGCTTCCAGTTCATTTACGGCGATACGCAATTCCTCGAGTTTTCCCGTTCCTATAAAATAGGCTTTATCCGGGATAGATTTTTTTTGCGTTAATCGGCCTACGGCTTCATAGCCTGCTGTTTGGGCAAGTAACTCAAGTTCGTCTAATATATCGTTTGGATTCTTCTCGTCACCCACATATACCAGTATTGCTTTGGGATTATTGTTATCATTCATGAAATGATTATAACACTAAAAAGCCCGTTACACAACTCGCAACGGGCTTTTTCTATTTTTTTTATATCAAAGTAGTATGCATAAAACTCCGCCTTTTCCCTCGTTTATGATTCTTGACATCGTTTTTCTTAATTTGGCTTGCGTATCTTTCGACATACCGTTTAGTTTGTTACTTAAATCCTCTTTTACTATACTATTCAAACTTACGCCGAACATATTCGTTTCCCATATGCCTTTCTTATCGTTTTCAAATTCGGATAACAAATATTTAACAAGTTCTTCGCTTTGCTGTTCGCCGCCGATGGTCGGACTGAACTCGCTCTCCACGTCCACTCTAACAATATGATACGACGGCGCTTTTGCCTTTAATTTTACCCCGTATTGATTACCCTTTTTCACCAATTCGGGTTCTTCCAATTCCATATCGTCCATTGTCGGATTGACCACGCCGTAACCTTGTTCTTTTACGCTCTGCATTGCCTTTCTGATTGACTCGTACTCATTATAGGACGCCGCGATTTTTTTAACAAAAGCAAGAAGTTTATAATCATCGTCGATATCGTGTCCGCATTGATTGCTTAAAACGCTGAAATAAAGTCCTTCTTTCGCAAAGCAATTGATTTCCACGCAACCGCTTCCGGAATTAAAATTTATCTCCGCATTACCGTCGAGATACTCGCACTTGTTGAAGATCTCGCCGATTTTTTCCGCATCTCGCATTTTGTAGACGCTGTCGGTAGATTCGGTAACCGATGAAACTATACTTTTAATGATCTCGTCCTCGCTAGGTAAAGAACGCATCCATTTCGGAATACGAACTTTTATACAAGAAACGGGGAATTCGTATAGTATTTTTTGCATAATGAACGTAACGTCCTCTTTCTTCATCTTGGAGATATCATAAGGTAAAACAGGCACGCCGTAACGCTCTTCGAGGCTCTCTTTCAACCTAATCGTATCGGTATCTTTAGGCTTTTTCGTGTTTAATACTATTACGAACGGTTTTCCGCAGTTCTTTAACTCATTGACGACTTTCTCTTCGCTTTCTGCGTACTTCGCCCTAGAAATATCGGTTATCGTTCCGTCGGTAGTTACGAGAATTCCAACGGTAGAGTGTTCGTTTATTACTCTATTCGTACCTATTTCGGCTGCCTTTTGAAACGGCATTTCATCTTCGCTCCAAGGCGTCTTCACCATTCTTTCCTTACCGTCTTCTTCGTGGCCGATTGCGTCGGCAACCAAGTATCCGACGCAGTCTATAAGCCGAACCGACGCAGTCAATTTATCGAAAGTAACGTTTATCGCTTCATTGGGAACGAATTTCGGCTCGGTTGTCATTATTGTTTTGCCGTCCGCAGACTGCGGGATTTCATCTATCGTTCTTTGTAATTTGTTTTTATCGGTTATTCTCTCTAATAATAACAATTCTACAAATTTTTTTATAAAAGTCGATTTACCGGTTCTTACCGGTCCTACTACACCTAAATAAATATCGCCACCGGTACGGATGGCGATATCGTCATATATATCATAGTTAACCATTGTCAGCCTCCATTGTTTTTAATAAACTCTATGAGGCAAACTTTTCGATTATTCCTTTTCGACCTCTTTTTCTGCCCAAGCAATCTTTACGCAACACGCAAAAACTTCCATTGCCTTGGTTAAATCATCGATTGACGGCATAGAAGGCGCAATTCTGATCGAAGTATCGTTAGGGTCGTTTTTGTAAGGATACGTCGCTCCCGCTTCCGTTAAAACAACTCCCGCTTCTTTACATAACTCTACGGTGCGTTTTGCTGTCCCCGTCGGCAAATCGACTCCGAAAAAATAGCCTCCTCGCGGTTCAACCCATTGACAAAGTTCCTTTAATTCTTTATTTAAGACATCGGATACGACTTTGAACTTCGGTTTAAGCAGTTCCGCTTGTTTGTCCATATGCTTTAGAAGGTTTTCAACGCTACCGAAAAACTTTACGTGCGCATATTGGGCAATTTTGTCCGGACCTATCATTTGGAAAAACATAAGTTTTTTCAAACTGTCTATATTGTGTTTGCTTGCGCACAAAAAAGCAATTCCCGAACCTGAAAACGATATTTTTGAAGTCGAACCGAACATATAAACCATATCTTCGTTCCCGTATTTTTTTGCTTCTTGTAAAAGATTCAACAGCGGTACATCCTTACCTAAATGATGAATCATATAAGCATTATCCCAATAAATACGAAAATCGTTTGCGGCAGGTTTTAACTTTGCAAACCGTATTACTGTCTCGTCGGAATACACAATGCCTTGCGGATTACTATACTTAGGCACACACCAAACGCCCTTTACGGCCGAATCGTTTTCAACGTATTCTTTTATAACGTTCATATCGGGTCCGTCGTTTAACATAGGGACGTTAATCATTTCGATGCCGAATAATTCCGTTATTGCAAAATGCCTATCGTATCCGGGAACCGGGCAAAGCCATTTGATTTTCTCTTGCTTATTAAAAGGCAAGTTACCGTCGACGCCGAACTGCATAGCGCGTTGCAAGGTGTCGTACATTATTGTTAGGCTTGAGTTTCCCAAAACCATAATTTCGTCTTTTGCTACGCCGCACAATGCGCCGAACAACTCTTTTGCTTCGGGTATTCCGTCAATAATTCCGTAATTTCTGTAGTCTTGGCTACCAATCGGTATGTTTTTTGATGAAAAAACGTCAAAAATGCCGTTTGTTAAATCCAATTGCTCGACGCAAGGTTTTCCTCTCGACATATCGAGTTTTAGATTTAACTCTTTGAAGCGGTTATATTTAGCGACGTTTTCTTCCAATATAGCTTTGGCGTTTTCTCTTATGTAATACATTTTTGTCTCCATCGATTAAAGGGTATTCTCCTCTCTGTTCCTTACTTTAATGCTAATCGGCGTACCGCTAAAATCGAACGCCTTTCTTAAACAGTTTTCTATATATCGTTTATATGAAAAATGCATAATCGTTTCGTCGTTAACAAACATTACGAAAGTAGGCGGATTTGTCGTGACTTGAGTAGTATAATATATTCTTAATTTCTTTCCGTTTTTATTTGGCGGCTCGTTTACCGATATTGCGTCTTGCAAAACGTCGTTAAGAAGTCCCGTCGAAATTCTTTGTGAAGCATGCGCGTATACTTGTTCTATTGCGTCGATAACGTTTTGCGCCCTTTTCCCGGTTTTAGCGCTTATATAT
>CAKRAY010000138.1 GCA_934296355.1 uncultured Clostridia bacterium | reverse complement strand
CCTTGTCGTCGTGCAAGCCTCTGTGTGCAACAGGTTGTTCAAATAACCACATTTTTTACCTCCGTTAATATCCTAAATTTTTATTGATTAATACTATGTAAACATTTTTTCCGGTAGTCGGATGATGATGAATTACGGTTGCTCTGCAAATAGTATCCGGACTGTTGCAGCGATTGCATTTACCCGTGATAGCGCAAGGCGTTTTCTTATTTAATCTGACGCAGTTTTTAGGCGAAGCGACGTTATGAACTCTATCTATTCCGGATTGAATGCTATCAACTAATTTGTTTACGCCGCATAAAAAAATAACGTTTTTGGGTCCGTGTAACATTTCGGCTACTCGGTTTCCGCGACCGTCCACGTTGACTATGTCGCCGCTTTCGCATAAAGCGTTCGCGCTTGCTATGTACCAATCGCTTTCATGCATTTTCTTTAAGAGCGTTTCTTTATAATCTTTAGGATAAAAATCCCCGTGATATAGGATATAATTACTTTGTTGTAGGGCGGCGAGGAGACCGCTTTCTTTTACGGTAACGCTTCCTCCGAAACCTATAGAACTGCCTTCGGGAATGATTGTTTTTATAAAATCTATACCTTCCTCGCAAGTTTCGAAGTAGTTAAAAACGAACCCTCTTTTAGTAAAATTATTTTTTATCGTTTCAATTTGACCCTTCATAAATAATATTATACTATAAAATAATTATAAAATAAATACCTTTACTTAAAAAATATTGATTATTCTTATTTTTTTTTGTATAATCTATATAACGAAAAAGGATTAGTTATGGACGATAGACAGAAATATATAAGAAATTTTTGCATAGTTGCGCATATAGACCACGGTAAAAGCACTCTTGCGGACAGAATCATAGAAAAAACGGGTCAAGTAAGCGAGCGTGAAATGAAAGACCAACTTTTGGATTCGATGGATATCGAACGCGAAAGAGGGATTACCATAAAACTTACTCCAGTCAGAATGTTTTATAAATATAAGGGTAACGAGTATACGCTTAATTTAATAGATACACCCGGACACGTCGATTTTACTTACGAAGTAAGTCGTTCGTTAGTGGCGTGCGAAGGAGCGATACTTATTGTGGACGCAACCCAAGGAATAGAGGCTCAAACGTTGACTAACGTTTACTTAGCGCTCGATAACGACTTGGAAATTTTACCCGTAATAAACAAAATCGATTTGCCGTCCGCTAATCCGGATGAAGTAAAAAAAGAAATCGAAGATATAATAGGTTTAGATACTTCAGAAGCGCCGCTGATAAGCGCAAAGGAAGGTATCAACATCGAGCAAGTTATCGAGCAAGTAATAGAAAAACTTCCCGCGCCGAGCGGCGACGAAAACGGTAAATTACAAGCCTTGATTTTCGATTCGCTTTACGATAATTATAAGGGCGCGATTTGTAATATTCGCGTGAAAGAGGGACAAGTAAAAGCCGGAGACAGAATTAAGTTTATGTCTACCGAAAAAGAATTCGACGTGACCGAGGTCGGCGTTTTCTCGCCGTCAATGACCCCTGTAGAATCGCTTAAAGCGGGCGACGTAGGTTATTTATGCGCTAGCATAAAAAACGTTAAAGATACTTCCGTCGGCGATACGATTACTCACGTTAACGAGCCGTGCGATAAACCGTTAAAAGGATATAAAAAAATAACGCCGATGGTTTACGCCGGAATTTACCCCGCAGACGGTAGCAAATATAACGATTTACGCGACGCATTGGAAAAATTGAACTTAAACGACGCCTCCCTTGAATTCGAGCCGGAAACTTCCATGGCGCTCGGATTCGGGTTTAGGTGCGGTTTTCTAGGTTTACTTCACATGGAAATAATCGAAGAGAGATTAGAAAGGGAGTTCGATTTAGATTTAATTACCACAGCGCCGAGCGTTTCGTATAAGGTCACGAAAACCAACGGAGAAGAGATTATCGTAGACAACCCGTCGCATTTACCGCCCGTGGGAGAAATCGAAAAAATAGAAGAACCCGTAGTAAAAGCGTTTATATTTACGCCTCCCGAATACGTCGGGACGATAATGGAATTATGTCAAGATAAGCGCGGAGTCTTTATAGATTTATCGTATATAGACACTAGTCGTGTAAAAATAGAATACAAAATGCCTTTAAGCGAAATAGTATACGACTTTTTCGATAGATTAAAATCGCGTACAAGAGGATATGCAAGTCTTGATTACGAATTGGACGGATACAATCCCGACGATTTGGTAAAATTGGACTTTCTTCTAAACGGCGACGTTTGCGACGCATTGAGTTTAATTGTACATCGAGAAAAAGCCTATGCGAGAGGCCGTTCTATTGCCGAAAAACTAAAAGAAGTAATTCCGCGTCAAATGTTCGAAATACCGATTCAAGCGGCAATCGGGTCTAAAGTTATCGCAAGAGAAACGGTAAAGGCGCTCAGAAAAGACGTTCTCGCCAAGTGTTACGGCGGTGATATAACAAGAAAGAAGAAACTTCTCGAAAAGCAAAAAGAAGGCAAAAAGCGTATGCGACAAATAGGCAGCGTTCAAATTCCGAGCGAGGCTTTTATGACAATTTTGCAGATTAACGATGACTGATACGGGAATCTACGTGCATATACCTTTTTGCAAAAGGAAATGCTCGTATTGCGCATTTTATTCGATAACCGATTTAAGTCTAACGGAGCAATACGTAAACGCCTTGATTGCCGAAATAACGGCAGTTTCTTTTCTTCACAAAGATAAAATCATAAAAACGATTTATTTAGGCGGAGGCACGCCTTCGATTTTAAGTTGCGCGCAGATAGAGAGAATAGTAGACGTAATTTATAAATGCTTTCGTTGCGAAACGGAAGAGATTACTATAGAAGTCAATCCCGATACGGCTTCTTTTTTGTCCGAATATAAAGCAGTCGGGTTTAACAGAGTCAGCATAGGCGTACAAAGTACGGACGACGATATCCTTAGAATTTTCGGTAGATTGCATAATTCGCAACAGGCGTTAGACGCATTGCGACGTGCAAGAAATATTTTCGACAACGTCAGCGCCGATTTGATTATCGGTTGTAAAAACGCTCAATCTTCAAAAGAAGATTTTTTGCGTGTTAAAGACTATATAACGCATTTATCCGCATACATTTTAAGTTTAGAGCCTAACACGCCGCTTTATTCGCAATTTATTAACAAAACCGTATCTATTGCTACAGAAGATAGTGTAATTTGTCAGTATAATGAGTTAGTTGAAACGGCGAGAATGTGTGGTTTTTCGCAATACGAGATAAGTAACTTCGCATTACCCGGCTATGAAAGCAAACATAATTCTTCTTATTGGAATCTTACGCCGTATCTCGGATTCGGATGCTCGGCGCATTCTTATGTGAACGGCGAAAGATATTATAACGACGGAGATATAATAAAATATATCAGCGGAAGCAATTCGTCTAACGACGGAAAAATCATTGAAAGAAATCGTGATATAAGGGAAGACGAATACGAATATATTATGCTGTCGTTAAGGACTGCAAGGGGAGTCGCGCTTAACGAGTTCCGCGATAAGTTTAATAAAGATTTTGTAAAAAGTTATTCGGAAAGAATAGATAGGGTAAAAAAATACCTATCGATTAGCGAAAAATCGATAGGCATTTTACCGCAATATTATTTATTGGAAAATCGAATCGAGTCGATTATTCTTGACTAACGATTTTTATCGTGAACGCGCCGTCAAGCACGTCTACGTAAAACTTATCGCCAATTTTCAAATCGGAAGAAAGAATAGTTTTCGACAGCATGGTTTCTATCTTCGATTGAACGTATCTCTTTAAGGGTCTGGCTCCGTAATGCGGGTCGTAACTATCTTCGATTATTTTATTTTTAGCGTTGTCGCTAAGTTCGATAGAAAGTTGTTTTTCTTGCAAACGTTTGTTAAGCCTATTTATGATTATGTCTATTATGCCTATCATATTGTCCTTAGTTAAGGGCTTAAACATAACGATTTCGTCAAGTCTGTTAAGAAACTCGGGTTTGAACTTTGTCTTTAAGAGCATATTGACGTTTCTTGTCGCTTCTTCGGTTATATTGTTATTTGCGTCGATACCGTCGATCAAATATTCGGAACCGAGGTTGCTCGTCAAAATTATTATGGTGTTCTTAAAGTTTACCGTTCTTCCTTGCGAATCGGTAATACGTCCGTCGTCAAGCACTTGTAGCAAGATATTGAAAACGTCTTGATGCGCTTTTTCGATTTCGTCGAAAAGAACGACGGAATAGGGGTGACGTCTGACCGCTTCGGTAAGTTGTCCGCCTTCGTCGTATCCGACGTATCC
>CAKRAY010000137.1 GCA_934296355.1 uncultured Clostridia bacterium | reverse complement strand
GGAATGTATGACCTCGGTAACGCAACCGCATTTCTTTATGGAAAATTCCATATATTCTTCGTTCGTCGGAGAGGAAGTGATCGAGAACATACACTCGCCCACGCCGGGTATGGAAACCATGGCGCATTGACCGGGTAAATGCTCGAACAACTTCTTTCCGTCCGTGCCTACGACTCTGAAAGTTTTTACGTCCGGAGTATCTTTGCGAATATTCGTTACCACGCCTATTCTCGGGATAAGATTTTCGTTAACCATTTTTCTTTCCCCCTATTTTTTTGATTACTTTAACGATATTGAGATGTTGCGGACACTTGTTCACGCATCTTCCGCAACCTACGCACGAATACATACCGTATTGCGACGGATAGTACACGAGTTTATGCATAAAACGCTGACGGTATCTTTGCATTTGCGTAGGACGCGAGTTCGCGGCAGCCATCAACGTGAAGTCGGAATACATACACGAATCCCAGCAACGGAACCGAATCGCGCCTTGCTCGGTCTTGAAGTCCCTTATGTCGAAACATTGGCACGTCGGGCATACGAAAGTGCAAGTTCCGCACCCCAAACACGCCTCTGAGAGTTGTTGCCAATCGGGTAATTCGAATAACTCGTTAAGATTTTCCGGCTTGAAACGACTTAAATCGAGTTTGCTTAGCGGCAATTTTTCGATAATCTCTTTTACGATTTTTACTTGCTTGTCGACTTCCTCTTGTCCGCCGAGCGAAAGGAACTCTTTACCGAGTTCGAGGACTTTTTCGCCCTTTTCGGTGTTCGCTCTTACGTACAAATATTCGTCGTCGAGATAACAAGTCGCGTCGCCGAGAGGATTCGTCGCGTCGATTCCGAACACGCTGCAGAAGCAACTGTCTTCGGGTTTCGAGCAAGCGAGCGTGAAAATAATTCCCGCTTCTCTTCTCGCTTTATAGTATGTGTCCACCGGGTCTTGCAAGAACACGTTGTCGAGTACCGAAAATGCTTTATAGTCGCAAGCGCGCACGCCGAACAATACGAACGGGGCGAGTTCTTTTCTCACGTCTAAAATTTCTATGTTCTTTCCGGTAATTTTGAACTTCATCATATCTTCGCTTTGAGGGAAGAAGAAGTCCTTTGCGCTCTTAACGGTTTTTAACGTATCGAGGCTGACTTCGGCGTTTTCGTCGTATGCGCCGTAATTGACTTCGCCCGCTTTTTTTACCGGCAAGTAAAGGGGCATTTTTTCGGAAATCGCCTTAAAAAACTCGTTAAGATTCTTTCTTGCTATTTTTTTCATATTACTTGCCCTCCGTCTTGTCGAAAACCGCGTTCGGCTCGCTGTCGTCGGTCGTGTAGGAAGTAAGCGGAGTGGTTTTTTCGTCCGCGACCGCTCCCGCTTGGAAGTCGCCGTAAAGCGCGTCTATATCTTTAATGAATTTTCTGTTAAGTAGATGTAGCGGTATGCGCTGAGGACAAACTCTCGAACACTCGCCGCAATCGGTACAACGTCCCGCTACGTGGAACGCTCTTATAATATGGAATAACTGTTCCTCGAAACTCACGTCGTTGGCTTTCGCCGCTACTCCCGATTGAGGATTGTCGAAAACGCAATTTACGCACGAACACGCGGGGCAAACGTTACGGCAAGCGTTGCAACGCAAGCACTTGGAAAGTTGCTCTTGCCAGAACTTGTATCTCTCTTCCGCGGTCATCGCTTCCAATTCTCTGACTTTCGAGAATCTGTCGTTAATAACGTCCTCTTCCTCGTTAAGTATGATTTTTTCGTCGAACGCTACGTGTTTTTTACCCTTGCAATCTAAGCATTTTTCGAGTAAAACCTCGCTTTTTTTCGCTTGCTTTTCGCCGTAAAGCGTGGTAAACACGGCGTTTGCGCCATTGTAAACTTCGCTCGTAACGCCGGTAATATTCTTATCTACAAGTTTATAGTTATCGAGTTTACCGTGACATTCTACGGCTATGACGAGTACGTTTTCTCTTTTTACCCTATGCTCTTTTACGAGTTCGTTAAAACTGTAAGTGTCGCACGGCTTCAAAAACACCGCCGTTTTGCCGGGTTTTTTACCTATTTCTATCAAATATTTGGAGAGGTTGGCTCCGCAAAAGTCGTCGTAAACAAAATTTTCGAGTTCTTCTACGGTTGTGAAAGTCGCGGGCGACGGGTCGTAAGCAAATTCGCCTTTTACCCAGCCTACCACTCTCGCTACTTCGCCGCTCGTAAGAAGTTGAGCGGCTCTTTCTTTCATTTTCAGTTCAAGTTCGCTCATTTTCTATTCTCCTTTACTCTGAGGTCTTCTAATCTCTTGTTTTCGCCAAGTGCGGTTACTTGTTTAACGAAATCGTTCATAACCGCCGAAAATTTCGCGCCTTCCGCGGCGGAAACCCATTCTACTCTCGTTCTGCCCTTTTCTATACCGAGATAGTCGAGGAAACTGAACAAAAGCGCCATTCTTCTTCTCGTATAATAGTTACCCGTAACGTAGTGGCAATCGCCGGGGTGGCAACCGCACAAAATCACGCCGTCCGCGCCCTGTTGGAACGCTTTAAGCACGAACATCGGATTAACTCTGCACGAGCAAGGTACTCTGACGATTTTCACGTTGGCGGGATAACTCAATCTCGACGAACCCGCGAGGTCTGCGCCGGCGTACGAACACCAGTTACAGCAAAAAGCGACTATATTGGGAACAAATTCTTTCTTTTCTTCGTTTATTTCCGGCATATTGCTTCAACCTCCGACATAATTTGTTTGGAACTGAATCCCGAAAGGTCCATCGCGCCCGAAGGACAAGTTACCGTACACGCGCCGCAGCCTTGGCAAACCGCGGGGTTGACGGAAGCGACTCTTCTCGTTTCGGTCTTGCCGCCGCCGATACGGAATTCCTTATCAATATAAGTAATCGCGCCGTACGCGCACACGTTAGCGCATTGCGAACAGCCGTTACACATCGACTCGTTAGAATGCGCGACGCAAGGATTGGTTTTTAGATGGTCTTTAGCAAGCAAGCCTATCACCTTGGCGGCGCAAGCCGACGCTTGCGAAACCGTTTCCGGAATATCTTTGGGTCCTTGGCATACGCCCGCTAAGAACACGCCCGCCGTAGGACTTTCTACCGGACGAAGTTTCGGATGCGATTCGTTAAGGAAATTGTTTGTATCGATGCTCGCCGTTAAAAGCGTAGCGATTTTTCTTACCGAAGGCTCGGGTTCGATCGCCGTCGCAAGCACGACGAGGTCGGATTTGATGATTACTTGCTCGTTGTCTATAAGATTCGAGCCTTGTACGATAAGTTTTCCGTCCTCGTTATAAACTTTACCTACCATACCCTTTATGTAATCGACGCCGTATTGTTCGACCGCGCAACGATAGAATTCGTCGTAGTTCTTACCCGGCGTTCTTACGTCTATATAGAAGACGTGTACTTCGGTGTCGGGATACTTCTCGCGTATGAGCATCGCGTGTTTAGCGGTGTACATACAGCAAATTTTCGAACAGTAAGGCTTGCCGCAACCCGAAGTGTCTCTCGAACCGACGCATTGAATAAAGGTAATTACCTTAGGATGCGTGAGGTCGGAAGGACGGAGCAACGTGCCGTTGGTGGGGCCCGCCGCGTTCATAAGTCTTTCTAATTCGAGCGAAGTAATGACGTCTTTGTTGTCGCTGTATCCGTACTCATTGAAAGCGTCGAGGTTAATGGGTCTGAATCCGGTAGCGACCACTATCGCGCCGTATTCTCTTTCGATATACTCGTCTTTCATTTCGTAATTTATCGCTCCCGCTCCGCAGAATTTTTGACAAATTCCGCACTTGCCCGTTTTTAACTTAATGCACTGCGCCGGGTCGATGACCGCAACGTTAGGAATAGCCTGCGCGAACGGGATATAAATCGCCGTTCTGTTATTGAGATTCATATTGAACTCGTTAAGTCCTTTCTTGGACGGGCATTTTTCCATACAGACCTTACAACCGGTACACTTGGTTTCGTCGACGTATCTCGCTTTCTTTCTTATGGTAACTTTGAAATTACCTACGAAGCCTTGTACATACTCGACTTCCGAGTACGATAAAATGTCGATTTTTTCGCTTTGCGCGCAATCGACCATTTTCGGCGTAAGAATACACGCCGAACAGTCGAGCGTCGGGAACGTCTTATCGAGTTGCGCCATTCTGCCGCCGATTGTCGCGTTCTTTTCCACGATATCTACGGGATATCCCGCTTCCGCAATGTCGAGGGCGGCTTGTATACCGGCGATACCGCCGCCGATTACCAGCGCGCGCTTAATTACCGGGCTTTGTCCTGCCGTCAGCGGAGTATTGAGT
>CAKRAY010000136.1 GCA_934296355.1 uncultured Clostridia bacterium | reverse complement strand
TAACGTTATTTATGAATTTGTAAGCGGTACGGCAGAAAAAAGGTACTGGGGTATGTTGGAATTAAAGGATGATTTCATCATAGAAAAAGAACCGCTCGAAACAAGCGAACTATTTGAGATCGAGCGTTTGCCGTCAAGTTTTTCGGGAGAATATATCGTGCCGAAAGTTCAATATCGAACCGGAAGGGGCGGTTATGACGAAGACGGTAATTATATTTGTTTCGGAGGAAAAACCGAGCTTCCTTATACTGACGTTATCGGTATGGAAGAGGGAGGCGTAATCGTCACCGCGGACGGCGGCGGGTTCTTTTATTTCGGCAACTCTCGAGAGAATAAATGCGTTGAGTTCGATAACGATTTTGTTAGCGCAAAAGGCGGCGAGTTTGCATATCTTAGGAGTTACGATAAAGTTATTAATTTATTCGGCGGTAGCGAATCTTATGCTTATTCGATATTAGGGCGAGGTTTTTACAAGCGCATTATCAATGCGGATGATTTTTCGTCCGTAACGGAAACGGGGTGTATATTAGACGGCAAAATAAAATACTCGAGTTTCCATATTTCTCGACAAACTAATGATTTTACGAAAATAGTATATGGTTTGAAACCTTGTTTGGGTTGGAAAAGCGTCCCCACGTTGACTTCTTGGGCAAGATTCGACGACGTATGCGTAATTTTCAACGTGGAAAATAATAAAAAGTTATACGTGAGGTTCTTATATGACAAACCGGAAAATCTAACTTTTATTGAAAAAGACTGTTATCCGTTATGGGAAATATACGTTGACGGAGAAGTATGCGACGCGATAGTGGTTTGTTCGGAAGATTTGGGAATGATTAAATCGATTACAAAAAGTAATTTTACATTCTTCAAACAAGAAACGAAAGACTACTTTTCGGCTTACGAATGCGTGAAAATCGAAACGGATGAAAAGAGTCTTGACTATTTGCTATCGTATCTCCCGTACCAAATAATTTCTTCCAGATTAAATGCAAAAGCAGGCTTTTATCAAGTAGGGGGCGCAACGGGTTTTCGAGACCAATTACAAGATACGTTCGCTTTCCAATTTGACGCGGATTTGATAAAAAAACAAATAATCGAATGTTGCGAAAGACAGTATGAGGAAGGCGACGTGATGCATTGGTGGCATAAAGAAAAATTCGGTTTACGCACGCGTATAACAGATGACAAGCTCTTTTTGCCGCTTGCGGTATGCGAATATATAGAAAAAACATGCGATAAAGAGATACTGAAAATCGAGTTGAGATATTTAAAATCACAACCGCTATCTCCGAGCGAAAAAGATCGATTCGAAAATCCGCCGTATACCGAATATCGTGAAAGCGTGTTCAAGCACTGTTTAAGAGCGATTCGCGCATCCCTAAAATACGGAGAGCATAAACTCCTTGTAATGGGTTCGGGAGATTGGAACGACGGAATGGATTACGTTTGCAGTAAAGGAAAAGGCGAGAGCGTTTTTAACAGTATGTTTTGTTATTATGTAATTACCGAATTTGCGAAATTATGTCCGCAAGATTTAGCAAACGAAATGAACGTAATAGCAACCGAATTAAAGAATGCGCTAAACTTACACGCATGGGATAACGATAGATATAAACGGTTGTTTTCCGATAGCGGAAAGTGGTTGGGCAGCGAAAAGAGCGAAGGTTTGAAATTAGACCTTCTAACGCAGTGTTTTGCGGTAATATCGGGCGTCGCGGACGGTGAGAGAGCAACAAAATGTCTGGAAACCGCATCTAAACTGATTGATAAGAAGGGAATGTGCATTCGATTATTAACGCCGCCGCTCGATAAAAAGTGCTATTTAGGGTATATTTCCGATTATCCCGCAGGAATAAGAGAAAACGGCGGTCAATACACGCACGCCGCTATGTGGTATTTAATGTCACTATGTAAAGTGGGTAAAGAAGACGAGGCGTTCGAGTTGTTTCAACTTATCAATCCCGTGGAAAAATGCCGAGAGCATGCGGATATATATAAAGGCGAGCCGTATGTGCTTAGCGGGGACGTGTATACGAATAAATTTAATTTCGGAAGAATGGGATGGAGTTATTATACCGGTTCTGCCGCATGGGCATATAAACTTATCGTCGAATACTTTTTTGGAATAAACAGAAAGGGGGATTGTATTCAAGTAAATGCTTATTTACCGAAAAAACTCGAAGGCGCGACGCTTACGCTTAACTACAAAAACAGCGTTTATAGAATGAAATATACGCGAGGACTCGTAAACAAGATTGTTATCGACGGGGAAGAAGCGGACGCTATTAAACTCGAAACAAACGTAAATAGAAATATCGTCGTGCAAGTAGGATTATAAAGGTAATTATTTGACTTTTTACCTGATAAGTACTATGATATTTTCATGGACTTGTTTACCGAAAACCGAAGAAGCGGAATGCCGTTAGCAGAGAGAATGCGTTGTAATTCGATAGATGATTTTATCGGGCAAAAACACATTGTCGGAGAAGGGTGTTTATTAAGACGCGCCATAAAAGCGGATAGACTGGGAAGTTGTATATTTTATGGCCCGCCCGGTACGGGAAAAACGACTTTAGCCAATATTATCGCTAATTCCACGAATTCGCAATACGTTTATCTTAACGCCGTATCCAGCGGCGTTGCCGACGCTAAGAAAGTGATTGAAGACGCAAAGAACAGATTGGCTATCTCGGGAAGGAAAACGTATTTGCTTTTAGACGAATGTCACAGGTGGAATAAGGCGCAATCCGATTGCGTGCTTAGCGCGATAGAAAAGGGCGAGATTGTTTTTATCGGCAGCACGACGGAAAATCCTTATATAAGCATGACGAAAGCGATAGTCAGCAGATGTCGTATTTTCGAGTTCAAGTCTTTGACGAAAGAAGATTTAATGGTCGGCGTTCAACGTGCGCTTAACGATAAAGTCAACGGCTTGGGTTACATGGATATCGACGTATCGACAAAGGCTTTGGAATACTTGTGTATGGCGTCGAACGGAGATTTACGAGTCGCGTTGAATTCCTTAGAACTTGCCGTTTTGAGTTCGCCTTCGGATAAGACCGGGAAGATTATTATAGACGAGTCGACAATATCGCAATCTATTCAAAAACCGATAATAAGTATAGACGAATCGCAGTTTTACGATATGCTAAGCGGTTTTTGTAAAAGTTTACGGGGAAGCGCGCCCGACGCGGCTATTTTCTACGCGTTGCGTTTAATTAACGCGGGTTGCGACCCCTTGATTATTTTCAGAAGGCTAATCGTTCATTCTGCCGAAGACGTCGGGTTGGCTGATCCGAACGCAATGGTCGTAGCGGTTAACGCTATGACGGCGTATGAAAAAATCGGTTTGCCCGAAGGAAAAATTCCGCTGACCGAGGCTATTATTTACGTTTGTAAGGCTCCGAAATCGGATAGCGTCGTTAAAGCGATGGAGGCTGCCGACGCGGTTGCGCAAGAGGGACACGATATAGTTCCGCTACATCTAAGAGACGCTAATTATAAGACGGAAAAAGTTTTTGGTTACAAATATCCGCACGATTACGGCGGATGGGTTGAGCAACAATACTTGCCAGACGATATCAAAGATAAAGTATTCTATTTCCCGTCCAATAACGGCGACGAAGCGAATTATCACGGCATATGGAGAAAGCCGAAAAAATAAGAAATTGTTTTTTTTACGAGGAACTACGATGAGAAAAATGGCGTTGGATATAGGAACCGTTAGAATAGGCATAGCGACGAGCGACCCTATGGGAATAATCGCGAGCGGGTATGAAACCTTTACTCGAACAAAGAATTTCGATAACGATTTAACCTATATTAGTAGGCTTGCCGAGGAAAAAGGTTGCGATACGTTCGTTATAGGATTGCCCTTGAATATGGACGGAACCGAAGGAGAAAAAGTTGCCGAAATCAGAGAATTTGCCGCTCGTCTTGCAGAGTATACTACGTTAAAAATTGTTTTTCAAGACGAACGACTAAGCACCGTGAGCGCAGAAAAGGCACTGATAGAGGGCGGTATGCGTAGAGAAAAAAGAAAGAAAGTAATAGATAAAGTGGCTGCCACGATTATTTTACAAACATATTTGGATAGAATAAACTAAAAAGGAAGGATAAAAAAAATGGAAGAAAACAAAACAACCAATATACAAGACATCGAAGAGGAAAAAGTTACGCTTGATTACGAAAACGGCGAGAGTGAAGAGTTCTACGTTATTGCCGAACTCGATTACAAAGGAAAGTGGTATGCTTATCTCGAACCCGTCGTTAAACCCGAAGGTTATATGGACGGAGAACTTCTTATTTACGAATTAACCGTTGACGAAGCAACCGGCGATGACGTTTATAC
>CAKRAY010000135.1 GCA_934296355.1 uncultured Clostridia bacterium | reverse complement strand
TTCAGTTGGTTAGAACGCTAGCCTGTCACGCTAGAGGTCGTGGGTTCGACCCCCATCCGGATCGCCATTTTTTTGCCTTGGTAGCTCAGCTGGTAGAGCAGGGGACTGAAAATCCCCGTGTCGGTGGTTCAACTCCGCCCCAAGGCACCATTTGGCTAAACCAGGCTGGCTTAGCTCAACAGGCAGAGCAGCTGATTTGTAATCAGCAGGTTGATGGTTCGATTCCGTTAGCCAGCTCCACAAATAAGTTAATATGGAAGGATTCCCGAGTGGCTAAAGGGAGCAGACTGTAAATCTGCCGTCACCGACTTCGATGGTTCGAATCCATCTCCTTCCACCAAAAGAACCGATAGATTTTTGTCGGTTCTTTTCTTTAATTATGCTATAATGAGTACATAATCTTTACGCGCGAGGTTAGAGATGAAAAAACTTATAGATTTTAACACATGGGAAAGGAAAGACATTTTCAGCATGTTTAACGCTATGTCGAACCCCTTTTACGCAGTTACTTTTCGTCAAGATATAACACGTTTATATAACTATGTAAAAAAGAACGGAATATCTTTTTATTATGCGTTATGTTGGGTATGCGCGAAAGCGATTAACGAAGTCGATGAATTCAAACTTAATATAAATGGGGATAATATCGAAGTATTAGAGCGTCGATATCCGAGTTTTACCGATTTGAAAAAAGGTAGCGGCGCCTTTTATATAGTGACGATTAAAGATGATTTTTCGCTTATGGATTTTTGTAAAATTGCCAAAGAGAAGAGCGCGTTACAAGACGTTTTTATTGAAAAATCCGCTGAATCGGACGACTTAATATATTTTACTTGTTTACCTTGGGTGGATATCACTTCTTTAACTAACGAGCGTGATTTACTTATGCAGAAAAGTCGCGACGATTCTATTCCTCGTATTGCGTGGGGAAAGTATACCATAGACGGGGATAAAGTTTCGATCGGCATCTCGATTGAAGTAAATCATAAACTGATAGACGGGCTGCATATAGGTTTATTCGCGGAAAATCTCACAAAAATTATTGAAGAATTGCAATAGTTGGTTTTATAATATAATTGAAAAAGTTTGCTTGCAAGGACTTTTTCACGCCATATTTCAACGAACGGCTGTTATTTGCGTTTAGCATAGAACGAATTGTGAATGCAATAAAAAAATTTATTTTTGTAAGCCGTGTAACGTTATAAAACACTTTTTCTCACAGAACCGATTTACTCGGTTCTTTTTTTACATAAATAGACGTTTTTCGACAAAGAACGACGTTTTTTTATTCATAAAATATTGTAAAATCTATGTCAACGGAGGTTGATATGAAGATTTCGACTAAAATGACGGACGGTGTTTTAACCGTATTTTTTAATGGCGAACTTGATCATAGCGTTGCCGAAACCGTAAGAAATCAGTTGGATTTGTATTTGGAAAAAGTTCAACCGGAACGAGTAGTTTTGGATATGAAAGGTTTGACGTTTATGGATAGTACAGGAGTCGGATTAATAATCGGAAGGTATAAAAAACTATTTGCTAAGCGCGTTCCGCTCGGTATAGTCAATCCGAACCCGCAAATCGACAAAATAATCAGAATCAGCGGTATTTATAATATTATTCCTTTAGTGAGGTGTTAAAAATGAGAAGTAACAATATGGTTTTGCGCGTTAAAGCGGTACCTATTAACGAAAGTTTTGCCAGAAGCGTAGTCGCGGGTTTTACCGTACCGTGCGACCCTACCGTAGACGTACTGAACGATATAAGAACGGCGGTCAGCGAAGCGGTAACAAACTGTATCGTACACGCATATTCGGGTACGGGCGACGGCGATATACTTATAGAGGCTTCGATAGACGACGGAGTTTTATCTTTATCCGTTTCGGATTACGGTAAAGGCATAGAAAACCTTGATCGCGCCCTGCAAGATTTTTACACAAGTAAAGCCGGCGAAGAAAGAAGCGGTTTAGGGTTTACCATAATGAAAAGTTTTATGGACTCGTTGGAAGTGAAAACCGAAGTTGGCGCGGGTACGGTTGTCAAAATGACGAAGAAACTTAATGCTGACGGTTGAGGAAACAAATAAACTGATATCGTTAGCAAAACAGGGTGACGATGATGCTAAAACCGCGCTATTACAGCACAATTTACCTTTAATAAAAAGTATTGTAAAACGATATCAAAACAAACAGATAGATTACGATGATTTAATAGAATTAGGTACTCTCGGATTCATAAAAGCAATAAATAATTTTAACCCGGATTTCGGAGTAAGATTTTCTACTTACGCCGTACCGATGATAGCGGGCGAAGTAAAAAGATTTATTCGCGATAACGGCGCAATAAAGGTAAGTCGTTCGATAAAAGCGCAAAATCAGAAAATCGGTAAATTTATCGAAGAATATCATCAAGAAAAACAACGTGAACCGACCGTCTCGGAAATTGCCGAATATATGAAAGTCGACGTTACCGAAGTCGTTTTCATAATGGACAGCGCAAAATATCCGGTATCGATTTATGCCGAAACCGAAGATGAGGGTATGAGTATCGCGGATAAACTCGCGTCCCCGGATAACACGGACGATTATATAGAAAAAATGGTTTTGAGGGATATAATAGATTCTTTCGACGAACGCGATAAAAAAATTATTATTCTGCGATATTATAGAGATAAAACTCAAAGCGAAATAGCGAGAGAATTAGGCGTTTCACAAGTACAAGTCAGCAGACTGGAAACTAAAATTTTAGAAAGAATTCGTAGAGAATTGGTATAAATTTACGCTCCGAGTAAAAAATTACTTTGGAGCGTTTTTTATGCGAAAAGAAATAAAAGAAAAGACTGAAATCTATCGCCCCGAAAAAAAATTCTTCGAGGAAAATCAGAATGAAACTAAATAAAGAGAAACAAAAAGAATATTTGGCAGAAGTAAAAAAGGAAATGCCTAAAACAAAACATATTTCCACCCTTCTACGAGCGTTTTTGGTAGGCGGAATTATATGTAGCATCGGGCAAGGAATAACTTACGCGTTAAAATACGGATTTTCCGATATGCAAGAAGAACAAACGGGAGGCTTTACCACGTTGATTATGATTGCCTTAACGGGAATTCTTACCGGATTCGGAATTTACGATAAGATAGGTAATTTCGGAGGCGCCGGAAGCATTATTCCTATAACGGGTTTCGCGAATTCTATAGTTAGTCCCGCTATAGAGCATAAACGAGAGGGTATCGTTTTGGGTTTATGTACAAATATGTTTTCTATTGCAGGACCGGTTATCGTAATCGGTATCGCGGCAAGCGTTGTCGTAGGGTTAATTTACTATTTTATCGGCTTATGTTAAATCACACTATAATTTTTAGAAAACCGGTCTTTATAAACGACACTTCGACCGTTGCGGGACCCAAAGAGGGCGAAGGACCGTTAGGAAAGTACTTTACGAGTATATTGAAAGACGACTTAATTCGACAAAAAAGTCACGAAGCGGCAGAAATCAAAATTCATACATCATCTATATACCAACTGCTTAACAAAAGCGGTTGTGAGCCCGAGGACATAGATTGTTGTTTTTGCGGGGATATTCTCGACGAAATAATATCTTCGAGTTTTACGATGCGTGAAATCGACACGCCGTTTTTTGGAATATATAACGCTTGCGCAACGTTTGGAGAGGGTTTGATACTCGGAGCGACCATGGTTTCTACCGAAACGATGAATAGGGTAATTTGTTCGGTTTCAAGTCACTTCGCCACAGCCGAAAGACAGTATCGTTACCCATTGGAATTAGGTTCGCAAAGAACGCCGTTAGCGCAATGGACGGTAACCGGTTCGGCGGCAAGTCTTTTGGAAAACACAAACAAATCGGGAATTGCCATTATGAGCGGCACTATCGGTAAAATCGTGGATTTCGGCGTTACCGACGCAAATAATATGGGGGCGGCAATGGCGCCCGCCGCGCTGGATACGTTAATGTCGCATTTATCGGATACTAATCGCGACGTAGATTACTACGATTTGATTATGACGGGCGATTTGGGACACGCGGGAAGCAGATTACTGCAAACTATGGCAAAAAGTAAGGGAATAGAACTTACAAGCGATCGATATACCGACGGCGGAATATTGATTTTTAACAGAGAAGGGCAAGACGTCGGACAAGGCGGAAGCGGACCGAGTTGCAGCGCGCTTTGCTTTAACGGATACGTTTATAATATGATGAAAATCGGTAAATATAAAAAAGTTTTGGTTATTACTACGGGCGCGTTATTATCGAAAACTTCTTCTCTCCAAGGAGAGTCTATCCCGGGAATTGCGCATGCGGTTGATATAGAGGTAGTGTAATGGAAATATTCTTAACTTTTTTGAAAGTTTTTTCTATAGGTGGGTTAATCTGCGTTCTCGGTCAGTTGCTC
>CAKRAY010000134.1 GCA_934296355.1 uncultured Clostridia bacterium | reverse complement strand
CCTATATCTCTTCCGTCAAGCACGCAATCAGATTCCGAAGCGATTTTTCTTTGTAATTCTACAAGTTTAATCCTTACGGCGGGAATTTTAGACACGGTGCTCGCCGCCATGGATACGCTGTTTTCTCTTATGTATGGCGTAACGTTTTCGCCGTTTACTATTACTTGTTGAACTCCGTCAGTTTCGGATATTTGCATGGAAATATCTTTTAACGCTTCTATAACGGCGGCTTCGTCGGTTACTTCTATGCCCTTTTTTATGACGTAATAAGCGATTCCTCTATACATTGCGCCGGTATCTAAATAAGATATACCTAATTTTTTCGCAAGAATTTTTGCAATTGTGCTTTTTCCGCTTCCGCTCGGTCCATCTATGGCGATAATCATTCTTCTATTCCTCCTTTTGTGGCAAATTTACCCGCTAAAACCGCAGTCGAAAATGCGATTTGCAAATTGAATCCGCCCGTCAATGCGTCGACGTCTAAAACTTCTCCGCAAAAGAAAAACTTCGGGTTAAATTTGCTCTGCATGGTTTTAGGGTTAATTTCTTTTACGTTAATTCCGCCCGACGTTACTATAGCCGAAGAAATATCTTCCAATCCGTCGGGTATCAAAGTAAAGCGTTTTAACAAATTTATAAGTATTTTGCGTTCCGCTTTGGTTATTGAATTTAAGGGTTTTTCTTGCGGGATACCGCTTAAAACTATTATAGGCGATATCAAACTATTTGGCAATAGTGAATTTAACGAATTCTTTAGTTGTTTATTTTTTTGTTCGGCAATGTCTCGTAATAGCCTTTCGTCGAGTTGTTTATCGGATAGAGCCGGCTTTAAGTCAATGACGATTTTTAGTGATTTCACGTCGATTCTGTTTATAAAACTCGATAAAGTGAGAACCACGGGACCGCTGATTCCGTTTGCCGTAAAAAGCATTTCGCCGAATTCCGAGAATAACTTTTTGCCATTCTCTTTATTTTCCCATACGCTTACAGATACGTTTTTCAAGGATAAACCTTGTAATTTCGGTAAATTTTTATATGCTATACTCTTGTTTGCTCCTTCGCAATAATTAACTTTAATACCGCACAAAGCGGGAACGGGCTTAATAATCTCATGTCCGATTTTTTTAGCAAAAATATACCCGTCGCCCGTTGAACCGGTCGCGGGATAAGACACGCCGCCCGTTGCGATAATAACGTTATCGTATTCGTATTTACCGCTTTGAGTAACAACGTGCATTTCGGAAATTTCAATGACTCGTTCGTTTAATCGAACGTCGACGTTTCTTCTCACAAGTTCTTTTTGTAAAACTTTAATGACGTCGCTCGATTTGTCCGATTCGGGAAAAACTCTGTTTCCTCTTTCAATTTTTAGCGGTAAACCTAACGATTCAAAGTACCGTTCGCACGATTTGGAATCGAAGTACCTAAGCGCCGAGGTAAGAAACTTTGCGTTGGAAACGATATTATTTTGAAACGATTCAAAATCGGAATCGTTTGTAAGATTGCACCTACCCTTACCCGTTATGTATAGTTTTTTACCGAGTTTCTCGTTTTTTTCGAGTAAAACAACTTCGGCGCCGTTTGACGCCGAAGTAATCGCAGCCATCATTCCCGCGGCGCCGCCGCCGATAACAACTACTTTCATTAGCCGATAGTAGCGAGTAAATCTTGTGTGTTTACGCTCGAGCCTTTGGATATTGCATAGTTTATTACGCCGTCGCAAGGAGAAGCGATATCGTTTTCCATTTTCATTGCTTCAAGTACAAGGATAACGTCGCCTTTTTTAACTTTCGTGCCGTTTGCTACGCAAAGTTTAAGTACGGTTCCCGGCATCGGCGCGCGCATTTGCGTACCGCCGGTCGGATTGCTCGCTGCAGGAGCGGGAGCGTTTTGCGTAGCGGCGGGTTGAACGGTTTTCGTTGCCGCTACAGGCGTTTTCGGGGCTTCGGTAGCTACGTAGTCTTTGTCCTCTATTTCTACTTTATACTTTTTGCCGTCGACTTCAACGGTAAACGTACGTTTATGAAGATTTGCTCTGTATTTGAAGAATTTTTCGCTTACTTGCGGGAACATGCAATAACTGAGAACGTCTTCTTCTTTCGTATAGTATTTAAGCATTTCCGCCTTATAATTCTCGTATTCGGGTTTTAATAAGTCGGCGGGTCTGCAAGTAATTCTTTCCTCATTGCCAATACATTTTTTAAGAACTTCGGGATCCGGTTCGGCGGGCAATTTGCCGTATTCGCCTTTCAAAAGACCCTTGATTTCTTTTGTTACCATTTTATATCTTTCTCCGAGTACGACGTTTAAGACCGCTTGAGTACCGACGATTTGACTGGTAGGCGTAACTAACGGAGGATATCCCATATCTTTTCTTACTTTCGGAACTTCCGCGAGAACTTCGGGCAATTTGTCGCTTGCGCCTTGCTCTTTTAATTGATTAATAAGATTACTCAGCATACCGCCGGGTACTTGATAAAGCAAGGTATTTACGTCTACGTTAAGAACTTTTGGATTAAGGTAGCCTTCGGACTTTAATCTATCTGCAACTTTTTTGAAATGTTCGGATATTTCGGTTAATAACGTTAAGTCTAAGCCGGTTTCTCTGTCGGTTCCTTGTAAAGTAGCGACGATAGATTCGGTTGCGGGTTGACTGGTTCCGTTTGCAAGCGGCGATAATGCGGTATCGATTATATCGACGCCGGCTTCTATCGCTTTTAGATAAGTCATGGAACCCGTGCCGGTCGTATTGTGAGTGTGTAGATGCACGGGAACGTTAACCGCTGATTTAATTTCTTTTACCAAAGTGAATGCGTCGTAAGGCAAAAGTAAGTTTGCCATATCTTTTATACAGATTATATCCGCGCCCATGTTTACTAAAGTTTTGGACAAATCGACGAAATACTCTATATTGTGTACGGGACTTGTCGTATAACTAAGCGCCGCTTCGCATATACCGCCGTATTTTTTAGTAGATTCAATGGCTTGTTTAAGGTTGCGGACGTCGTTTAGCGCGTCGAATATTCTAAGAATATCGATACCGTTTTCAATTGATTTTTTGATAAACAAGTCGACTACGTCATCGGCATAATGCTTATATCCCAAGAGATTTTGTCCTCTTAAGAGCATTTGTAACTTTGTATTCGGTAAACCTTCTTTCAAGGCTCTTAATCTATCCCACGGGTCTTCGTTAAGGAAACGTAAGCAAGCGTCATAGGTTGCGCCGCCCCAACATTCGAGCGAAAAATATCCTACCTTATCTAATTTATCGAGAACGGGAAGCATATCTTCGGTACGCATTCTCGTTGCGGCTTGAGATTGGTGCGCGTCGCGCAAAATTGTTTCTGTGATTAATAGTTTATTCATAGTTACCTCCGATGATTAAGCAAACATAGCGATTAAAACGCCCGCAACAACCGCACTGCCGATAACGCCGGCAACGTTAGGTCCCATTGCGTGCATAAGTAAATAGTTGTTCGGATCCTCTTTTCTACCTACGTCATGCGCAACGCGCGCCGCCATAGGAACGGCGCTGACACCGGCCGCACCGATAAGAGGATTGATTTTTCCTTTAGTAAGTTTACACATAAGTTTTCCGAGTAATACTCCGCCCGCGGTACCGCAACTGAATGCAACAACGCCTAAAACGATAATTTTCAAAGTAGAAAGTTGCAAGAATATAGGCGCAAACGCTTTTGTACCGACGGTTACTCCGAGGAATATAGTAATAATATTGATAAGTTCGTTCTGAGCGGTATTACTCAATCTCGGTACGACGCCCGATTCCTTAATTAAATTGCCGAGCATTAACATTCCGAGCAAAGGGAGCGCCGACGGTAATATGATACCTACTACGCCGGTAACGATTATCGGGAAAATAATTTTTTCCTTCTTGGAAACAGGTCTTAACTGTTCCATTCTTATAAGCCTTTCCTTTTTGGTGGTCAAAAGTTTCATAATAGGCGGCTGTATAACCGGAACCAACGCCATATACGAATAAGCGGCAATCGCTATAGCGGGCAATAAGTCGCTTTGTCCCATTTTTTGCGTAAGATAAATAGCGGTAGGGCCGTCTGCGCCGCCGATTATCGCGATGGAAGAAGCGCCCGCCTCGTCAAAACCGAGTAGTAACGCGCCGATAAAGGTAATAAAAATACCAAATTGCGCCGCTGCGCCCAATAAAAGACTCTTCGGGTTAGCAATCAACGGGCCGAAGTCGGTCATTGCGCCGATACCGAGGAAGATTAGCGGCGGGAATATAACCCAATCGACGCCTTTGTACAGATAATAGAAAAGACCTTTGTCTGCTATAATACCGTAAGTGTATGTAATATTATCTACGCTGCCGTAGAAACTTAAATCTCCGGACGCGGCAAGATCTTTTATTCTTGCGAATAATGCGTCAAAACTCGCTTGTAACGTCGCGCCGTCCGTATTGTTGTATACTAC
>CAKRAY010000133.1 GCA_934296355.1 uncultured Clostridia bacterium | reverse complement strand
CTTTAGTATCTCCGTCGTACCAGCCGATAAAGGTGTAACCGTTATTAGTTGTTGCCGTAAGCGTAGTTTCCTTGCCGACAACGGTTGCGCCTTCTACTCCGCTTACCGTGCCCGCTTCGTCAATATTCTTTTTGAGCGTTACGGGGCATTTTATCCATTTCGCGGTATAAACTACGTTTTCGGACGGCGCGGTAATGGTTGTCCTTAAATCGGAATAGATTTTTTCATCGCCTTTATACCAACCGATAAAGGTATATCCGTTATTCGTGCTTGCCGAAAGAGATACCTCGGTTTGATATCCGGCTGCGCCGACGTTATCGGGGGTACGGAAATAACCCTTAGTAGAACTCGTAGAATAGGGCTTTAAGTAACAACTGAACGTACTCGACGAACTGTATTTGCTTACGCAAACGTAATAAATATCCCCCGCCGTTGCATTAAACGAATAATACGAATAAGATGAGTTATTGACGGAAGTTTCGTTTTTTACGTTTGTGTACTTCGTCTTGTTATAAATAGTCATTCTTGCGGCGTAAGTAGAACTCGAAGAAGAGTTTTTATAGTAAAGGTAGTACGTGCCGCTTGTTACCGGAGCGAAGTAAATATACTGATAATCGTCGGAAGTGGTAATTTGCACTTCTTCGCTATACTCGTACAAATAACGAATCTTTTTATTATTGCCCGTGCTATACCAACTCGCATAGGCGGTCGTATCGCAATAAATATTTTTGGAAAAGTCAAATCTTGTTTTACAGTCGGGTTCGTTATACCAACCGGTAAACAAGTAGCCTTCCGCTTCGGGCGGTGTAGGAACTGACATTCCGTAACTGTATGTGATAGTTTGCGCGTCGATTTCGGTCGCGCCGGATCTACCGTTATTATCAAAAGTAAGCACTGCGCTTTCCGCTCTACCGCTAGCAGATACCGTACCCGCTTCGTCGATATTCTTTTCGGCTGTCACGGAATACACGTTTGCTCTAAACTTAGCGGTAAGAGAGATATCCTCGGCAATAAACCAAGTCGTTTCGCCTTTTTTATTGGTAATTCTATCGTCGTCATCATACCAACCGACAAACGTGTATCCCTTTTTCTCGGGTATGGGGAGAGTTACCGAAGAAGCGAATTTTGCATTAAATTCCGTATTTTTAAGCGTTCCGCCGTTACTATTCAGCGTAACTTTATACGTATTGGCTTGAAGTCTCGCCGTAAGTGTTATCGATAACGGCGCGTCTTTAGGGAGTTTCTCGCCGGGAACAACCGAGGTACTGTTCCATCCGACAACGGTATAACCTCTTACCGTTACGGTAGGAGTAGGCATAGTTTCTAACGTAATAGCCGATAGCGTTTGTATGGGGGTAACTTTGTCTAAGCCGAATACCGATATGTTTACTTCGTATTTTTTATAGATATCGAGAACGTAGTTTTTCGTTTGCGTTCCGTTTGCATTGGTTACTACAATATAAAAAACGTTACTACCCGCGCCTAAAGTTTCGTTCTTATTGGTTGCGAGTTTAGTAGGTATTTCCATTTGACCCAACTTATCGTAATACAACTTCCAAGTGGCTTGGGGGTTATTCAACACGATTTTATCGTTCATATCGACGTCGTCGGTTTCTTCGGAGACGATCATCGTTATTTCGTTATTCTCAATCGTAGCGTTATTGACCGAGGTAATACGCACCTCTTCTTCTTTCCATTTAGCGTACAACGTAAGATTTTTTGTAACGGTATCGGTATCGAAGTCCCATACTTCTCCAAAATCCGAATCTTTATACCAACCGTCAAAAACGTACATTTTTCTCGTAGGTTGCGTCGGAGCGGAAATCTTATCTCCGTCGTCCACTTCTTTAGAGTTCACGAGCGTTCCGCCGTTCGATTCGTAAGTTACCGTATATCTATTGATTTTCGTTTCCCATTTAGCGAAAAGGGTCATATTCGCGCGTACGGGATCGGAAAACGACCATTTATGCGAATACGTACTGTCGGTATACCAACCGGCGAAGGTATATCCGTCTTTGGTCGGTTCTTCGGGCGCGGAAATAGTATTGCCGTTTTTTACGGTTTTACTGCTTGCCTTGCTACCGCCCACCGTGTTAAAACTTACGGTAAACGTTGCGTCGCTCGGCGTGTCGGGCGTATCCGGCGTGTCGGGCGTGTCGGGCGTATCCGGGGTGTCGGTATTCGATTTATACGCGCCGTCTTTATACGCCTTATACTCCATTCCTTTTATTAAAGAATAGGTAAGAACGCCGTCGCTTACCGTGCCGGTAAAGAAAACGTCCTCTTCGCCGAAGAACTCGCTATACGCGGTAACCGCCCCGTCTTTTACTTCGAGTCTACCGCCTTCTTCGTCGCTGGAACTCCATTCTTTCTTGTCGAGTTTTATCCAAAAATCGGTTTTTTGACCGTTTTTGTACTCGTAATACGTGCCGACGTAGTCGCTAGAACCGTTTTTCGAACAAGCGAACAGCGTCAGACTACAAACTACTATGCAAAGTAGTATAAAAAAAGCAAGCAATCTCTTCTTCATAAATCCTCCTACATTCATATTAGAATTATCTAATCGAAATACATTATACTCACGGTAGGTCGAAGAAAGGTCGAAAAACGGGGGTTTTTAAAAAATTATTTTAGGGATTTTCCCTAATGTCAAGTAATATTAGGAATTTTCCCTAAAATGGATAGTATGAATAAATTCAGTTTGCGGTTAAAAGAACTCCGCTTAGAGAAAGGGGTAAGTCAGAAGAAACTATCCGAAATAATCGGCACGAACAACAGCAGTATATGCGATTGGGAGTGTGGGAGAAGCGAACCGAGCATAGACACGATAATTGCGCTTTGCAAGTTCTTCGAAGTGAGTTCCGATTACCTCTTAGGTATAGAAGATTAAGCGTTTTATGCCGATTTTTTATTAAAGCCGCCCGATAACGGGCGGTTTTTGTTAGCGATTTATTTTAACGAGCGTATTAGTTAAGTTTTACGGTAAGCGCGGGAAGCACGCCGTAGAGGATATATTCTACTCCGTCGTAACTATTCAAAGCGCCTTCGGCGGAAACGGTGCGCGCATAGTCGCCCAAAGACTTGCTCGGCGAGCGGAGCCACCACCAGCACACGCCTTCGTGCGCGAATATGCCTTGGCTTTTCGCGTAGTCGCTGACTTTCATTTTTCTTTCGGCGGCGGTTAAATACTCGGTCGCCTCTTGAAAACTGAGTAAAAAGACCTTATCTTCCGTGTTCTCGCAAACGTACGGGTTACCGTCATATCCCGTGCCGCTCACGCCGTTATCCACGTTCGTCGTTTCTATCAACTCTTTTTGTAACGCGTTAAACGCGGTGTTGTAAAACGTATCGTTAAGCCACGTTCTTATATCGCTTTCCGCGTAGTTGTTCGCGCAAACTTTTTTATCGTTTCTCGTTTGCGTTCCGCCGTAATCGTCGTGATAGAATTGTTGACTGTCCAACGCTAAGTCCGCCAAAATCAAGGCTTTGCCGTCGGTTTCGGTAAGTATTCTCCACTTAACGGGTTCGTACCTGAACCAATATACGGCGAGCGTAACGTAACCGTTGTTGTCTTGGTAAAAATACTCGTGAGAAGCGGATTCCGTACAATAATACGGTCTGTAACTCGTGAAGTACACGCCTCTGTACTTTGCGCCGTTATGCGCCAAGTCTATATACCACATAAACTCGCTCGACACGCCGCCGATATAATATCCGTAAGAAGTCCACGCTTGGCTATTCTCCTCGGTAGGCAAAGTTCCCGCCAAAGAAGTAAGTTCGGCGGTAAGAGTTTTGTCCGTAACCTCTGTTTGCGGATAAGAACCGAACAAAAGGTACTCGCCGTTACTATCGTCCAAACCGATTTCGTTCACGCGAGTAATCGTTTTTTCGTTTGAATCGGCGGATTCGTCGTAAATATCGTTGGGGTTTTTCTTCGTAGAGTCCGTTTCGCCGTTTATTTTCCCCTCATCAGCGCATCCGAATAAAGTCAATGCCGCTAAGACGAAAACGGAAAACACCATAATAAAAGTATTCCTTCTTTTCATATCTTCCTCCCTATCACAATCTGAAAAGATAACTTTATCGTTCTTTATAATAGTTCAAGTCGACCGTACTGTCAACTCTTTTTTTTCGTAAAAGTCTTTCGCGCGACGTTAAATCTTCAAAAAAAGTTTAAGATTTTCCGCTAAGATTTTTTCTTTCTCGGTCTGCGTAAGCGGCAACGCGAGAAAACGTTGAACCTCTTCGACGGGTTTCCACATGGGATAATCGGTGCCGAAAAAGAACCTATCCGCGCCGAGACAACGTATAAGCGCGGCGGAAGTTTCCCTATCCATCGCGTAAAGGCTCGACGAAGTGTCGAAAAACACGTTATCTAATCCTTTATAATATACGTGCGCGTCGCGCCAGCAACTCCATCCCCCGAAGTGCGCGCCGATAAAACGGGTTTCGGAAAATTCCCTCGCCGCTTCCGCCATAAACGACGGGTGCGAATAGTTATATCT
>CAKRAY010000132.1 GCA_934296355.1 uncultured Clostridia bacterium | reverse complement strand
ATCTGCGATTTTGGCTGCCGTAAAAGACTTAAAAGGCTCATACGCTTTAGGTATAATTTCCGCGTGCGAGCCGGATAAAATCTTCGCCGTAAAAAAGGACAATCCTTTGATTATAGGTTTAAGCGCGCTCGGTAATTGTCTTTGTTCAGACGTAATCGGTCTTAAACCGCTATGTCAAAGCGCGTACGCTTTGGAGAACTGCAATATTGCGATTATCAGCGAGCGCGGCTTGTCCGTAAAAAACTACTGCGGCGAAAAGATAGAGCCTACCGCGATAAATCTCGACGACGTGGAAACGCTTTTGCCGGGCAAATACGATTGCTTTATGAAAAAAGAGATATCGGAAATTCCTGCCGCCTTGGCGCGCGCCGTGGAGAACTTTCCCTCTTATCCTCTACCCGTAGAAAAGTTAAAAAACGCAAAACGAATTGTTTTTATAGGGTGCGGAACCGCCTTGCACTCCACGTTTATTGCCAAGTATTATTTTAGGCGGCTTATCCCCGATATAGACGTTTACTGCGCGTCGGCAAGCGAGTTTTGCTACGAAGATTATCCTATTAAAAAAACCGTGTTCATTGCCGTTTCGCAAAGCGGAGAAACCGCGGATACTCTCCTCGCGGTAAAGAAAATAAAAGAAAAAAAGGGCGCGGTTATCGCCGTATGCAACGTTGCTTCTTCCGCTCTCGCAAAGGAAGCAGATTATTTTATCAATATATCCGCCGGCGCGGAAATCGCGGTTGCAAGCACAAAAGCGTATAACTGTCAAACTCTTTGCTTATGCGCTTTAACGACAACCATCGCGCACATTAAAGGCGTAATCGACGACAATGAGTTTTCCACGCTTATTAACGAACTTTCCGCGTTGCCCGAACTGTCGCGCAAGGCTCTCCTTACCGAACAAGAAATAGCGAACTTCGCCAAAAACAATTATCTCGTAAAATCGGTGTTCTTCATCGGGCGCGGAATGGACTATTATCTTTCTTGCGAAAGTAGTCTTAAACTTAAAGAGATAAGTTACGTTCATAGCGAAGCGTATGCGGGCGGAGAATTAAAGCACGGCACTCTCGCTTTGATAGAAGAAGGCGTATTGGTGGTCGCTACCGTAACCCAAGAAGATACGCTCGATAAAATGATCAGCAACGTAAGCGAGGTAAAATGCCGCGGCGCAAAAGTCCTCACCATCACTTCGTTTGATTCGGCAGAACTCGAGATTCTTAGCGATTACGTAGTTAAGATTCCCGCGGTAAATCCGTTCTTTTCGCCAATTATCAGTGTAATTCCCTCGCAATTCCTCGCATATTACGTCGCTTTATGTAAAGGTTGCGACATCGATAAACCGAGAAACTTAGCGAAAAGCGTTACGGTAGAGTAATCTTTCTACCGATGTTAAAAGAATATCTTTGAATTCTTATGCGGACACTGTTTCCGCATTTTTTATAATCGATTTTTATTTGCAAAGACGCATGCGTAAAACCTTTAATTACTTCGAAAAACTTATTTTTGCGTTGCCAACATTCGTATTTTATGGTAACATAGAAGCGCGACAAAATATAATTTTGTCTTTAACGCGCGGCGAAGCGCGGTAAAGAGCGGAAATTACGCGCAAGTATCGACTGAGAACGCTATATGTTCGCGTGCTTTCGTTCGTTTGCAAAAAACAAAATTTAAGTTATTTTTTCGGAGGTATTCGTGCTGAAAAAAATCGGTAGAAATACGATAAAATATAGGAATATAGTGTTGCTTGTTTTCGCTATAGTTTTTGCCATATCGATAGTGGGAACGGTTTTTTTGGTGGTAAACGAGAATAAAATCAACTCGGATATGGTAAGTTATCTCGACGACGATTCGCAAACCAAGCGCGGACTCGTTTTCTTAAAAGAGCAATTCGATATCCGCGGCAACGCCACGGTAATAGTGAGGGTCGACGAGAACTCAGCCGAAGACGGACAAAAGTTCCGTGGCGCCATAGAAAACGTAAAGAAACTTAAAGGCGTAACGAGCGTAACCTGGTACGGCGCGGTAGAATCGTTTTACTCTCTTCAAAACGATTTTGACGAAATACTTAAATTCCTTGACGAGAACAAAGAGAATCTGGTCGATTTGTTCGACAAACTCGCGGATACTTCGCTCGGAGAAAACCTCGACGATATAAAAGCCTTGCTTGCGCTTACGGACTATTACGGCAAAGACTTCATAAAAACCGGCGATTTGGAATCATACTTACGTCACGAAACGAAGACCGAAGGCGTATACGATTACGTCGTTCTCGTACTTACAGATATCGACGCGGGCAACAACGCTTACGCTTTGCTCGACGGTATAAAAAGCGAGTTTTCCTATACGAGTTATGCGGCGACCGGAACAACCGAAACGGCCAAGCAACTTCTCGACGATACGATGAAGTCGTTGCCTTGGTTTATCGTATGGGGTATAGCGAGCGTTTTAATAATACTGTTCTTTACCACGAAGAGTTACTTGGAGCCGTTACTGCTTGTCTTTACCCTCGTCGTAGGTATCGTGATAAGCATGGGTATGAACTATATTTTCCCGTCGATAAGCATAATCAGTTTTGCCGTAAGCGCGGTGCTTCAACTTGCCATCACGATGGACTACGCCATATTCTACATGCACATTTACAGGCGAAACCGACAAACAATGTCGCTCGAAGAAACTTGCGAAAACACCTTCCCGGAAGTGACCGGCAACGTTCTCGCCAGCGGATTAACGACCATCGGCGGTTTCCTCGCTTTATACGCGATGAAATTCAAAATCGGTACCGACATCGCCAACGTTCTCGTAAAGGGCGTGCTTATGTCTATGATAACCGTACTGTTCGTACAACCCGTCCTTACCTATATGCTCGATAGCAAAATCAAAAAAACCGAGCATAATTTATTACAAAAAATCCAAACGAAAGCGAACGCACGTCGCGAGCAAAAAGGCAAGAAAGCGGTTACCGTAAGCGCGGATACGGTTACCCGTCCGATAGCGAAGTTCTCGGTTTGGGCAAGAATAGTTCTAGTAATTTTAGCCGTATGCGTTGCCGTTCCGAGTTTTATGGCGTCAAGCAAACTTCCTTACAGTTATTTGGACTTATACGAAAAGGACACGTCCACGGAAGAAAGCATTTTAGCGAACGAACTCGGCAATCAGTTAATACTTGCGGTGCCTTTGAAAGTCGTTAAGAAAAACTTTTCGCAAAAGAGTTTTATAGAAGAGATAAAGAACGTTGACAGAGAAAGAATAACCGGCGTACTCGGCGCGTTTACCGCGGTGGATATAGACGACGATTTAATGGGAAAAGTTATCGACGTCGGCGTAAAATATCGTTATAAAATTAAAGATATAAAATCTTATCTTAACGGTTCGGCTCTCGACAAACTGCTCGGAGAAGACTTTGACGAAGAAGAAAAGGCGCTTCTTACGGAAGCAGTCGAAAAACTCTCCTCTTTTACCGATAACGTAGACCTCGGAACATTGGAATCGTATTTCAGAGAAGTCGACGGTAATTGGTATACGCTTTATACGATAAGTTTCAGCGGCAATACCGAGGACGCGCAAGCGCAAGAGGCGTACAAAAAGATTCTCGCAGTATGCGACCAATACTTCGGCGCGAACGAATACTATCCCGTTGGCATGATTACTTCGAGTTACGAAATGGCTTCCATTACTCCGCGCGATTTCCTTGTCGTTACTCTCGTAAGCGTCGCTATAATACTCGTCATAGTTAGCGTACTGCTTCGCAATCCCCTAAAGAGTTTGCTCGTAGTGCTGATTATCGAACTCGGCATATCGATAAATCTTGCCATAACCTATCTTATGGGTCAAAGCATAAACTTCATCGTGTACATAATCATAAGCAGCGTAGAACTCGGTTGCACGGTCGACTACGCTATTCTCTTTGCAAATACTTTCGAAAAAAACAGAGAGAATTACGCTACGGGTAAGGAATGCGCGATCGCCACTTGTAAAGATACCGTAACGCCGGTAATAACGAGCGGACTTCTTATAAGCGCGGTTTGTTTAGGAATGTACGTGATAAGCAATAACGTAATAATAGAACAACTTACGTCGACGTTGGCGCGCGGCGCGGCGATAAGCGTGGTTTTGGTAATTTTCTTGCAAACAGCCGTTTGGAGTTTCTTCAAAACCGAGCGAAAACAACGCAATTACGAAGAAAAATTAGCGATGCTTGAAAATGAAAACTCGCAAGAAAATGACTTCGAAAACTCTCCGGCAACGGGAAAAACGAAACGTAAAAAACTTACCGCCGCCGAAAAATTGGCGTTGCTCGAAAAGCGCGAGAATAATACCGAAAAAAAGTAAAAAATATCGTAAAATAAGGTTTGCCAAGTAGAGATATTTTGTGATATACTAAAAATAATGTTATAAACATTATAAGTTAATAAAAATCTAAATAATCTGGAGGATTCATTTAATGCAATACACACATGAAGTAGAAAAAATGGTTTGCGTTAAAAAAGGCCCGAACCATGGTCCCGCTCCCATCCCCGAAGAAGGAAAATGGGTACAATC
>CAKRAY010000131.1 GCA_934296355.1 uncultured Clostridia bacterium | reverse complement strand
GGTTTAACCTTATCAAAATCAAATTCTACTTGATTTTTATTAGTTACATCGCATATTTTCGATGTTTTTACAACTTCGTTGCCGTCAAAAACATTTATTAAAACTTCACAATTATCAACCAAGTTCGCCACGTCAAACCTTACGGTAAGTTCTGCGCTATCGTAACCCCCGTTCTTGAAAACGCTTGTTGCAAAAATGTCTGAGATTTCGGTCACGGGTTTATTAATTAAGATTACGTCTCTGAAAATACCGCTTAACCGCCACATATCTTGGTCTTCGAGATAACTTCCCGTGCAGTATCTTGCAACCATGACTTTAAGAACGTTCTTTCCTGTCTTAACATATGGCGTAACGTCGTATTCCTGACAATCGAACGTATCCTCGCTGTAACCTACGAACTCGTTGTTAAGATATATTTCCCCATTTGAGTTAATACCGCCGAAATTTATAAAATATTTATCTTTTAATTCGTCAAGTTCGAATTCGCAAACGTATAAACCAACCGGATTCTTTTTGGCGTGAATCTTGGGAATAGCCAATAAATTTGCCGTTTCTATTGCATACGGATATACGATATTCGTGTACATAGGGGTATCATAGCCCTGTAATTGCCATTCGGACGGAACTTTTATTTTATCAAAATCGGAATAATCAAAATATTCTTCAAAGAAATCAGTTGGAACTAAAGTCGCGTTTTCGACAAACTTAAACTTCCAGTCTCCGTTTAAGAATTTTATTTTTTTGTTATTATTTTCGTCAAGCGGGAAACCGCTGGCATACCTATCAATCGTGTTAACGTTAAAAACTTTTTTATCTTTCCAGTAATTATGCATTTTTACCTCCCGTTTGGTACATTCTAACATATTTCCTTTTTTTTTTCAATATAAGTTTTATATTAATAATAAAAAAAATCGACCGATTAAAACCCAGTCGACTTTATTTGACCGCTATATCGTTTTACGATAACAAATTTTTAAGTCTTTTCATCGCTTCCACGGTGTTTTCATACGTATTAAAAGCGGTTAATCTAAAATAACCCTCGCCGTTTTTCCCAAACCCGCTTCCCGGAGTTCCGGCAACGTAAGCGTTTTCTAAAAGATAATCGAAGAACTCCCAAGAAGTCATATTGTTGGGTACTTTCATCCAAATATACGGAGAATTAACTCCTCCGGTAAAATATATACCTAACTCCGTTAACGTTTCGTTTATAACTTTAGCGTTATTTTTATAATAATCTATCGTTTTCTTTATCGATTCGACGCCTCGTGGCGTAAAAACCGCTTCTGCGCCCCTTTGCACGACGTAACTTACGCCGTTAAATTTTGTCGTTTGTCTTCTAAGCCACATCTTATTGATAGACATACCATTGAAAATCAAATCTTCCGGCACGATTGTATAGCCGCATCGTGTACCCGTAAACCCTGCCGTTTTTGACAAGGAACAAAACTCAATCGCACATTTTTTTGCGCCTTCGATTTCGAAAATCGAGCGCGGTAAAGAGTCCGAAACGAAACCCTCGTATGCGGCGTCGAATAGTATTAAACCTCCTTTATTCAAGACGAAATCTACCCATTCTTTTAATTGCGTATAATCGTATACGGCGCCGGTTGGATTATTAGGCGAGCATAAGTAAAAAATATCGCCTTGCAATTCCTTATAAGGCATTGGTAGAAATCCGTTGCTTGCGCTACCGTTAATATAGATAATCTTTCTGCCTAACATGATATTGCTATCAACGTAAACCGGATAAACCGGATCGGGCACGACGATAACGTTATCGTTTGAAAACAAATCGGTAATGTTGGCAATATCGCTTTTTGCGCCGTCGGAAATAAACACTTCGCTATCGCCTATAAAAACTCCGATTTCATTTTTGTAGTATTTTTGTATGCTTTTTCGAAGAAAATCATACCCTTGTTCGGGTCCGTACCCCCTAAAACCATCAAACGTTCCCATTTCTTTTGACGCTTTAACCATTGCTTCTACCACGTCCGGAATTAGAGGTCTCGTTACATCCCCTATACCCATTTTGATTACGTTTTTTTCGGGATTTTTTTGCGAAAAATCTTTAATTCTTTTTGCTGTTTCGCTAAATAAGTAAGTTTCCTTTATATCGCGATAATTGTCGTTGATATGTAGCATTATTTAAGTTTAGTTCTCCTTCATAATTATAGTCGGCGCTACCTTCGATAAACACGTCTCCGTTTTCGTTTGAAGAACATTCCAATCGTCCGCCTTTCAACGTAAACGTCTCTTTTTCCGCGCAAATGTTTAACGCTCTTAATACGGAATATGTTGCGGCAGTTCCGGAACCGCATGCCATGGTTTCGCCGCTTCCTCTTTCGTATACTCGTATTCTATATTGCCGTTTCTCCTTATATACAAATTCAACATTTGTCTTATTGGGAAAAACGTTTACATCTTCGGATATACTTCGAGCGAATTTTTCAAAATCTCCGGTTTTTGAATTTAATACAATAAAATGAGGATTGCCGATATTTACTTTGTAGCCTATGATACATTTATTGTAATTATATGGCACACCGTCAACCGCTGCTTTGCCTATAAGTACTTTCACCGTATCGCCTAACACAAGGGATCGTTTTATGCCGCTATCGGTTTCTATACTTAATTCGTTTTTATTCGCGTATCTATCGTAAAAATATTTAGCAACACAACGCAATGCATTGCCGCATAATTCCGCCCTCGAACCGTCGGCGTTATAGATAACCATACGTATGTCGGCAATTTTGCTTTCCGATAAAATTACGATTCCGTCAGAGCCTATCCCTCGATTTCTATCACATAGATATCGTATATCTTCTTTATTTAATTGTCTTTCAAGATTCTTTTTTTCTACAAAAATATAATCGTTGCCAATTCCGTTCATTTTCGTAAAGAGCATACACCACCTCTTTGATAGTATATGCTCTTTAATTATCTTATTGCAATTTATACACTATTCTCCCGCAATGCGGACACTCGGTATAATCGTATTTTTCTTTGAGGTACTTATTAACTTCGACGCCTATTTCCATTCCGCATCCGGCGCAATAGCCTTCATTGTAAGGTACGATTGCCGGCATCCTTTTTTTTGCCCTCAAACTCTTATATTTTATGTAAAGTTCCGATTTTTCGAAATCAGGTTGCGACTCTCTAATATTTTTGAGTTGCATTACAAAAGGCATTCTCTGCTTTTTAACTTCTTCGAGTTTTGCATTGCTGACTTCTTGCGCTTTGGCAACGGCAATATTGTACTTATCCATTAGTTCGTTCAAATCTTTATTCTTTTCGGCAATATCGCTTATTCTTTTAACGGTTCTCGCGATTTCTCTATTTACCGCCAAAAAATTTTCGTCAAGTTTTGCAAGATTTTTTTCAAATCTGTCAAGGTCCTTTTCTTCGGTAAAACAATCAAAGTCAGTATCTGCCAATTTTTGTCTTTCTGCATCGATTTCATCTAACTTCGCCGACAAAACCTTTAATTGCGTATAACATTTCATCAATTCGGCAGAAAGATCGGTTAAATCCTTTTTTCTCGCGCTGGCGTCTTGCAATAACTTGTTAACTTTTAGATAACTTTCTGACCTATAAAAGTCACGTTCCAATTTATAGGATTGCATATCGATTTTTTGATATTCAAGCATTATTTGGATATTCATTGTCATTTACTCCTTATTGATTGTACGGATTTAATAATGTGGTTGCCATATAAATCTCGTTATAATTTAATTTATCTTTTAATAGTTGTCCGATAAGAGGCATAAAATCTTGTTCGGTATTATAATGTCCGATTTCAATTATAGCATAATTCAAGTCTTTTGCCAACCTTGCGACATTGTATTTAACGTCTCCGGTTACATAAACTTCCGCCTCGGACGTTATAGCGGCAATTAAGTCTTCTGTGTTACCGCCTCCGCCGTTAACTACGGCTGCGCTATTTATATATTTGCTCTCGTCGCCAATTATTTTAACGTGTTTGTCGTTAAAAATAGTCGAAAGCTTTGACGCGTATTCGCCTATTGTTTGGCGCGGGATATTTCCGAATCTCGGTCCGTCGACGCTTGTTTTCGATATGTTCGTTATACCGATTTTTCTTGCTATGGTATCGTTTAAGCCGTTCTCGCAAAAATCGATATTAGTATGCGCCGAATATATCGCTATATCGTTTTTTATCGCAAGAGTCATGGCTTTCGTTAAGGGTAATTTATAGTCAAAACTCTTTATTGGATAAAAAATCGAAGGATGATGCTCTATTATTAAATTACATTTTTTTTCTATCGCCTCATTAACAACCGCTTCATTGGTATCGAGCGTTACCATAATTCCTATAACAGGCCTATTTACGTCGCCGATTTTTAACCCGCAATTATCGAAAGACGCTTGTAATTCAAGCGGAGCGAATTCTTCAATAACTTCAATTACGTCACGGATCGTTGCCATTCTTTCAAAACCTCGTATTCTTCTCTAAGTTCGTTTTTATATTGACATTTATTTTCAAGGTTAATTCCCAGTTGTTTTTCCAAATAATCTAACCTACGT
>CAKRAY010000130.1 GCA_934296355.1 uncultured Clostridia bacterium | reverse complement strand
GGTTATCTCTTAAAAAAACAACCTCCTTGCCTTTTTCTTTAATGGTTATACTTTCGGCGTCATAAGCGACAAGTATGCCGTGCGCGCTCTTTTTTTTACCGATAGGTTCGCGAAAAACAAGCTCGATATCTTCATCGAGATTACGTCTGAAATCGTCTTCGGTAACAATAGGTCTATCTAGCCCTAACGAAGAAACGTTCAAGTGATAAAACGCTCCGTGCGAAATATCGTTTTCTTCTAAAACACTATCCAGCGCCGAACTGATTTTTTCGCAATCTTCGTGCGTGATTCCGCCTTTTTTATACACATAGAATGTTAAGGTCGGATTGCCGTAAACTTTTTTATAATCGGTTTCTACCAATTCGTATCCCAAACCCTCTATTACGGGCCCGGCAATCGTCTCTGCGCTCATCGCAATTTCGTTCATTTTACTCCTTATATTACAAAGTGGCTGACTCTTGCCAACCACTTCATAATAGATTATTTATAAAGTACTTATATCTTAACATAATATTAGCGTTTTTGCAACGGTTTTTTTTGAAAAAGTTTGTCTTATTTTGTAGAAAGCTTCATTAGTTTAATAAATGCTTTGGCGTTAGCCGCAACGTCGTTAATCGCCCTATGCGCGTTGATTAGCGGAACATTAAGTTTTGCGCATACCGCGCCGAGATTATACTTCGACATCCCGTGTAAATTAGCCCTTGCCATAACTAAAGTATCTATAAATTCATTATTGAATTCGTATTTATATTTTTTGGCTTGCGTATTAAGCAAAGGTATATCGAAATTAGAGATATTATGTCCTACCAAAACCGTGTCTTTACAAAATCTATAAAAATCGGGGATAACATCCTTCGGTAGCGGCGCATTTTCAACCATTTTTTGCGTAATATTCGTTTTTTCCGAAACCTCTTGCGGTATTTCGATGGACGGTCTTACAAAAGTAGAAAATTGCTCGGTAAATTTTCCGTCGATTATTTTAATTCCCGCTATTTCGACGATTTCATCCGTTTCAGTACTTAATCCGGTTGTTTCTAAATCAAAAACGGTAAAACGAGTATTCTTAAAAATACCGTTATCGTCGGAGAACCCGATATCGAACATATCGTCTTGCGCTATGTCTTCGTATGGTTCGGGCATAATGCAACGGTACCTACCGAAATCTCTGTTAAAGTCTATTTTCGTATTAATGCTGTCAAAATTTATTTGGGCGCTTGCAATTGTAGACGCCATATATATGTATTTGTTTTCGTAATTATCGTACTTGTAATCTCCGCTAAAAATCAGTTGCGCTCCGTCTACGAAGACTTGCTCCCAATCAACGTTCTTTACCGTTTTTTCGAAAAATTTAACCTTAACTCGGCCGGTAGTATCGTTTAATAAAAACGAATAAAGAATAAACTCGTTTTTTGCGTTAGGACGAGGCTTTTTAGATTTAATAAGTCTTCCTTTTACTTCGGAGATTACGCCGCACAAGCATACTCCGTCAACGTCTTTCTCTCTTGACGTGATATCCGATATATACCTCGGGTAACCCGCTATACCGCCTCCTCTATAATAGTATTCTATAGGCTTAGCGTCTATTAAATGTATATCTACCGTGTCAAATACCGGAAGTACGTCTTCTATTACCATTGTCGAAGAATTCGGAATTTCGCTAAAAAACACCGTAAACTCTTCCATAGCAACGGTATCGAGATATTCGGCGATTTGTTTATCGAGTCCTATACCTTTAGCATAGTCGTAAACAAACTTCTCTAAAGTAATCGTTACTTCGCAATAGTATCCGTTGTTATCGAATTTATAGTCGGCAGAGTTAAAAACGCCGTAAACGGTTTTATGTTGTTCATACATAAATTCGATTATTTTACTTCTTAACGTTTTTTCATCCGAACTTGTTTTTACGAATAAAACTTTTACTTTGACGTCGTCAGGAACTAATTCCGACGCGATTTTTGTAACTTTCTTTTTTAATCGATCGTCTAAAAGTTCGTCGTACTTAACCGAGTCTACTAATAGTTCTACCGTTAAATAATTGCCCCTTACTTCGGCGGATTTGAACTTAAATACCCTTTCTTCGGGATTAAGTTTTTCAAATAAAAGATCGCAAAACTCATTTGTCATTATTTATGTATTCCTCTATTATCCCGATAAGTCTTGTTTTTATTTCGTCGTTAGATACAGTTTCTTGCTCTCCGTTATGAAAAAGTATGCTTTTGTGTTTTCCGCCCGCTATGCCGACGTCCGCGCCTTTCGATTCACCTATCCCGTTTACCGTACAGCCCATTACCGCAACTTTTAACGGTATGGCGTAATCTTTGGTCATATCTTCTATTTCGGCTGCAATTTTTTCGACCTCTATGCATGTTCTTGCGCAAGTGGGACACGCTATGACTTCGACGTAGTTTTTATCGAGTCCTATACTTCTTAAAATCTTTTTTGCGGCATAAACTTCCTTTACCGGATTTGTCGCTAAACTCACTCTTATCGTATCGCCGATACCATCGAGCAGTAAACTCCCTATTGCAACGGCGGATTTTATCATTCCCGAATTTTCGGTTCCGGATTCGGTCAGTCCAACGTGTAGCGGGTAATCGGTAATTTTATATAACTCACGGTATGCAAGAACGGTTTCTCTTACGTCGCTGCTTTTTACGGCTATTACGAGTTTATCCCACCCGTAATCTTCTATTCTTTTTGCGCAGTTCGCCGCGTCTTGAGCGAGTTCCGACGGCGTAATCGAACGTCCGGCAGACCCTTTGTTAACCCCGATTCTAATCGGTACGTCGTATTCTCTACATTGATTAACAACGAGCCTGATATCGTTTTCGGACATATTATAGGGATTAATTCTTATCTTTTTTACGCCGTTTTCAATTGCAATCAATGCCGGTTTTGCCGAATAATGGATGTCCGCAATTACCGGAACGGATACCGAATCGACGATTTTTTTGCAACACAACGCGCTTTCTACGTCGGGTACGGACACCCTTACCAGTTCCGCGCCGACTTTATTCAATTCTTGTATTTGTTTAATAGTACCTTCGACGTCGGTCGTTAAGGTATTAGTCATCGATTGTATACTGATATGCCCGTTTCCTATAGGCACGTTTCCTATGTAAAAACTTTTTTTCATGATAAAAATTGAAATACGTCCGCCATAATCGCTATTGCAAACAATACGATTATTCCGACAACATGAATTATTCCCTCCACTTTTCTGTTTATAGGTTTACCTCGTATCCATTCGATTATAGTAAACACCATTTTTGAACCGTCTAACGCCGGTAAAGGCATTAAATTCATTACTGCAAGATTTGCGCTAATTAAACATATCACGTACATCAACGTTCCGAAACCGCTTTGAGCCGCGTTGCTCATGGTTTTAATAATCGTTATCGGTCCGCCCGCGCCTTCGCTGAATTTAATTCCGCCGGTAAATAATTGTCCTATCGACCATAATATCTTATAAACCATAAAAAAGCAATAAGAAAAAGACCTTCCGAGTGACGTAAAGTAATCTAATTTCACATAAGCAAGACCGACCGTAAACCCGAACGCCTTGTTCGTTTTAATCTTTCCTTGTTCGTCATAGACTAGGTTACCTTCGTCATCGCGTTGATAAATGTCGCTTCTTACTACGTCTACTACCATCTTTTCTCCGTTTCTGAGAATGGTAAAAGTTCCTCCTTCGTCGCCAATTCTCGCAAAAGCGGAATTCATATCGTTTTGCATTAAAATGTTAACTTGTTTTCCGTTAACGTTAAGCACGACGTCGCCTTCTCTTATCACGTCGTTTTTATATAAATAGCTTTCTTCGTATACTGTGCCGACAACGGGCAAAACTTGTCCGAAACAAGAAAATACTATACTGATTAAAATAATGGCGGAAATAAAGTTAAAAAATGCGCCGTTAAATAAAACTATTAATCTTTTCCAAGGCTTTTGCGCGTAAAATGAACCTTCTACGGCGTTATTTTGCGCATTCTCGTCGTCCTCGCCCTCAAACTGACAAAAACCGCCGAGTAAGAACGGTCTAATTGAAAAAATCTCTCCGTTTTTCTTATTGGTAATTTTAATAATTCTCGGTCCGAAGCCGATTGCAAATTCCTTAATCTTGAATTTTAAGATTTTTCCCGCAATATAATGTCCGAATTCGTGAATGACAACCATTACCATAAGGCAAAGCATTGCTATCAAAACATAGCCTATCGTCTTCATTACTTCGGCAAAAGTTGCGCATAAAACCATTTTCACCTCTTCGTGCTTTTATAAATATATTCTTTTACGGTATTGCTTAGAATGAATATATCTTCAAGCGCATTTATAGAATTATTATACCCGAATTTCTCGAAAGCGTCGGATATATAATCGCTTATATCATAAAAACCTATTTCTTCTCTTAAATATAAGTATGTTAACGCCTCGTCCGCCGCATTAAGTACCGTACAGAGATAATCGCCTTGCTCCGAGGCTTTAACGCATAGTTCGAAACACGGAAATCTATCCTTATCTATCGGCTGAAAGTTCAGCGAGGCGGCTTTTGTAAAGTCCAATTCTC
>CAKRAY010000129.1 GCA_934296355.1 uncultured Clostridia bacterium | reverse complement strand
TGTCACCCGTGCTCCGGCCGGATACTGAACCTGGATAAACTGTTTGTCATCCATCTGGTATGGTTTTGTGAATCTTGCCGGGAACTTCCGGTAAAATGCAAACCGCAGGCTGTTTTCCGTACATTCTTCCGCTTATTTTCCAAGCCTTTTGCGTCCCGACCCTAGTGTTTCCCCACACTCTATTCCCGAATTTTCGCAAAACGGCGGGAGCCTTTCTCACAATAATTCTTCCGCGATCGCTGTCTTCGTATTGAGTTATATATTTCCCGGAAAAAGAAAGTTTGCTATCTATTACCTCGTTTGAAAAGGATGTGAACGGGTCTTGAAAATATTTAAGAAGCCCTTGCAAAGTTTCCATACGTGACGAAAAATTGCTCATATTGTAGATAATCGATTGATACATAGGCAATTTTTTAAGATCGTCCGGTAATTTTTCGGGATATACAAATTCGTCATCCTTTAGGACTATAATGTTTAAGTTGTATTCAATTGCCGTACGAATCTCGATTCTAACCCAATCGTCATCGGCGGAACATCTGTTAAGCGCTTCCGGCGATAAGATAAGTATGAAGTTTTCAACCTGAATCAAACGCGTTTTTAATTGTTCGTCGAAGCGTCCGGCTTCAAGCCCGGTCATGTCGTAAAAAGGGTTAAAGCCTTTTAATTTTAAGTAATCGTATACTCTGGCGGCTATATTCGCCCCTCCGGCTCTTCTATAACTAATAAAAGTATCGAACATAATTTATTTATCCCCCATGTCGAAATTCTTGTCGTTGCTTGCGGCTTTGCCTTAGCCAATCCGCCGTTTCTGTTGAAATAGGTCGCGAAAAAGTCCTTGCAAGCAAACTTTTTCAATTATATTATAACATCGAAACGTGACAAAACAATATTTTGTCGGCAACTGTCGTTGCTTGCGGTTTAGCCTTAGCCAATCCGCCGTTTCTGTTGAAATAGGTCGCGAAAAAGTCCTTGCAAGCAAACTTTTTCGCTTATATTATAACGCCATTATCGCTACTCGGTCAATTGTTTGTTACGGAGCGAAGCAAAACGTTGATTTTGCCACAATGACATGCTATAATTAAGTTACCGAAGGAGGCTACCTTTTATGATAACATTTAGAAACGACTTTTATGCCGACGTGCGAACCGAAGATCGCAGCAGAACCACGATTACTTACAAAGCCGGCGTTTTGGAAGAAATGAAAACGCGCGTGGAACGCCGTGCGTTTTTGCGTGTTTACGACGGCAAGATGTGGTATTACGCGTCCGTAACCGACCTTGCGAACTTACAAAAAACCCTTGACGGACTTTATGCCGCCGCAACGCCGAACGCGCAAATTCTCGAAGACCCCATAGTACGGCGTTTCGAGCAAAACAAAGACAAAGCGATAAATTTTGCGGATTGTTCGGTACGCAACGTTCCACAAAACGTCAAACAAACGCTTTTGCTCTCGTACTTGCCGCTTCTTTCCGAAGACGCTTGCGTCACGATGCCGCAAGGAACGTACCTTGACCGCAACAGCGTGTTTTGCTTCCGTTCCAGCCTCGGCGCAGACATTACTTACGATTACCAAACTTGCGGACTTTCGTTCTCGTGCAGTATGGCGGAGGGCGAAAAAAAATTTTCGGGGCATTGGCAAAAAGGCGCTATCCGTTTTGACGAATTAAAGGGCTTAGAAAACGAAATTCGCGAGGCAATCAAGGAACAAACCTATTTTATGCGCAACTCGATACCGGTCGTCCCCGGCAAATATCCCGTAGTTCTCTCCCCCGAAGCAGCGGGCGTTTTCGCGCACGAATCGTTCGGTCACAAGTCCGAATCCGACTTTATGCTCTCGGACGAATCTATGCGCGACGAATGGCAACTCGGCAAAACCGTCGGCTCGCCTATTTTATCAATTGCGGAATGCGGTTCGGTACCCGGATGCGGATACGCGCCTTATGACGACGAAGGAACGCGCGCCCGCAAAAATTATTTGATTAAAAACGGTAAACTTGCGGGAAGACTGCACAACGCGCAGACCGCCGCCGCTCTTGACGAAGATTTGACCGGCAACGCGCGCGCAATCGACTGCACTTTTGAGCCGATCGTGCGTATGACGACCACATACATAGAGGGCGGAACGCTTGACTTCGAGCAACTAATCGCGCCTATCAAAAAAGGATATTTCATCAAGACTATCAGCCACGGAAGCGGAATGAGTACTTTTACCATCGCGCCGAAACTCGCATATGAAATAATCGACGGAAAACTCGGCAAACCGGTACAAATCAGCGTGCTTACCGGCTCCGTTTTCGAAACGCTCGGCTTGATCGACGGCTTAACAAGCGACGTGCATTTGCTTTCATTCGTGACGGGCGGCTGTGGAAAAATGGAACAAATGGGCTTACCCGTCGGCTTCGGCGGACCTTACGTCCGCGTATCGTCTATGAACGTACAGTGAGGAATGAATTATGGAGAAAGAATTTTTGATTGAAACACGCCGCTCGGTTACGCTTAACGTTACCGGCGGCAAAATAGACAGTTTCCGCGAGAAAGAGGAAACTACCGGCACCGTCCGCGTTTATGAAAACGGTTGCATAGGCATTGCCGGTTGCCTCGGAACCCCCGACGAAAAAACCTTAACGGATAAAGCCGTCGAAGCGCTTACGCTCGGCATCCCCTACCCTTGCAATCTCGGCGGCGCGCTCGAACAAGAACTACTACTCGAAAAAGAGATTATCCCCATACCCGAGTTTATCCCGACGATGCAAAACTTTCTGGATCGCCTCGGCGAAACATGCCCTCGGTTTGCTTTTTCGAATAAAATAAAACTAAGTTACGGAAAAACCGAGTACCGCAACTCTTCGGGCCGACGTTTGACGAGTTCGGGGAGCCGTTTAAGTATCCAGTTGATTGCGCAAAATCGCGGTTCGGGCAATTTGTTCGACACCGTTTTAAGTTACGAAGGCGATACTTTTGACGCGGACGCCCTACTTGCGAGATTCAAAGACAGCTACGACGCGTTCTACACCCCTGCCGATATCGAACCGGGGCGTATTCCCGTAGTGATGGAATCGTCGGATTTGTTCGGTACGTTTTTGCAACATTTCGTTGCGGAAATGTACGTTTCGGGCGCGTCGCTGTTCAGCGGAAAACTCGAAAGCAAGACGTTTTCGGAAAATCTTTCATTGAAAAACGATATGAATCCCGAAACCAATACGGGCGTATGCTTCTTCGACAAAGAGGGCTGCGTCGCTCCGGATCTTCGTCCCGCTCTCATAACCAACGGGGTCCTTACCGGGCTTTTAACAACAAAAAAATCTGCCGACAACTTCAACGTGCCTAATCTCGGCACGGCGGCGGCTCCTTACGACGGAGTTCCCTGCCTCGGGTTCAATCGTTTCTATGTAGAACCGACGGCGAAAAGTTTGAGCGCGCTCGTTCCCGGCAAGGCGATTTACGTCGTGATGGCTTCCGGCGGCGACACCACGCCCGGCGGACATTTCGCCACGCCCGTACAAATGGCGTATCTTATGGAAAACGGCAAGTTCGTGGGCAGACTACCCGAACTTAACGTCTCGGGCAACGTTTTCGACATGCTCGGCAAAGACTATATAGGCGCGGTCGACGGAGAGCCTTCTCCCGACAGTATGTCTTGCGCCGTGTTTATGAACGTGACAAAATAATATGCGTTTTTAACTAAACCAAACGGACCGTAAGTTATTTACGGTCCGTATTTTTTTATATCGTTCGTTTTTTTGCGAACCGATAAAGTTATTAAAGTTATATGCGGATTTTTTATCTTGCTTACACCGCCAAAATCGCTTCGATATTGTCTATTATGAATCGTTGCGCGTCTATAGAATACAGCGTTGCGAGATATTTGCCGTGTCGGCTGTCCCGCTCTTCTTGAAAAAGCCCTATTTCTATACCCGCGGGCGTTACGTATCTTTTTACACGTCCCGTAGGTTCGGTTCTTCTTTCCATAAATCCGCTTTGCACGAGCCACTTCGTAATTTTGTTTGCGGACAATCTTTTCATGTTTTCGTCGGATGACAAGGCCGAAATTCTATCCGCAATTTCTGACACGTAAAGCGGTACTTCCGAATATTGAAACCCTTCGAGTTGCTCCGCCGAAATTGCAAAGTCAAGTCTTTTACTCTTCGGAATCACGCTTTTATCGCCGCGCAAAACCTTATCCAATATTCCCGAAACGTAAAATAAACACCGCGATATACGTATGTTGTTAACAACGTCGTTCTCGTCGATAGGCTCGTCCGTCAACGGATTTATTCCGTTCGCCAAACTATCCACATATCGCTTTGCCCGTTCAAGTATCTCTTTTTCCGTCATAATTTGCTCCTTTTCGATAGTTCTATTTCCCTTTTCAAAACTCACAAGCGTCAAACGGACAAATTCCCGCGCGTTGCTTGTAAATTTTTAATATCGGCGTAAATATTATACCATTACTTACTTTTAACTTTCAATAATTCATTTGCAATTACGCCTACGCTTGACTTGATAAACTCGTTGATTCGGACGAGAATTTACGAACCAACGTCCGGGGCGTACGCTATGTACGCCCGTTACTTTGCTAAAAACAGTCCACCG
>CAKRAY010000128.1 GCA_934296355.1 uncultured Clostridia bacterium | reverse complement strand
GGTTTTGGTAACGGCTTTGTTTTTCGCGGCTTGTTCCGACAAAAAAGACGGAAGAAAGAGCGATTCGTTCGTCAGAATAGAAATGAATCCTTCGGTGGAAATGATAGTCGACGCAAACGATAAGGTAGTTTCCGTTTACGGCGCGAATACCGACGGAAAAGTGTTGCTTTACGGAGAAACGGCGGCGCTCGAAGGACAATCGGTAGAGAACGTGGTTAACAGAATTACCGATTTAGCGGTAAAAATGGGTTACGTCAGCGAAGAAAACAATGTCATTAACTATACCGTAAGTTCGCCCGACGGCGAAAAAGCGGAAGAGAGTTTGAAAAGCGTTATCGACGCGAAAATAAAGGCTACGGCAAGAGATTTAGGTTTGACTGTGGAAACCGATTCCAAGGGCGCGTATTCTTTGCTAAGTAGATTTAACGCGTTCAAAGAGGAGCATCCCGATAACGAAGCGATTCAGTCGCTCACGGTTTCGGAATTCCGTTTGGCGTTGTCGGCGAGCGAAACCGGCGAGGTAACTTTGGAAGCGGCGGTAAATTTGGACGACAGTCAATTGGTCGCTACCATAAAGAAAGCGAGCGAAACCATAAAAGAATACGCAATCGAAGCGTACACTTCGGCGGTCGCTTTGGCGGGTATGGCGTTCGACAGCGCGTCCGATATGATACTTGACAGCGTATACACGACTTATTACACCGCTAATACTTTTCAACATTTAAGCACTTGGTACTACGGATACGTATATCAAATGTACGCGTCGGCGGCGCACGGTTTGCAAGCGCTCGACGCGGCGTGGACTTTGAAAAATAAAATATCCGCCGCGCCTTTAAGCGAGGACTGCGTTAAGAAAGTAATGGCTACGCTCGGACTCGAAGAAAGCGATTTGAAAAAAATAAAGGACGCGGAAGGTAACGTTACGCTCGATAGTATTTACGCCTACGCCGACAAAACGTTCAAGAATTCCGATTTCAAGGGCAGTATCGACGAAGCGAAAGCGTCGCTTGACAAGGCTATAAGCGAAGCGGAAAACGAATACAACGAGGTTAAAAACAAGATTTACGAGGAATACGCGCCGCAAATCGAAGCGTTATATAATCAACTTTCCGCAGTCGCGAAAACCGCGAAAACCATGATTGACGTCGCAAGTTCGTTCGTTCCGCAAAGCGTTAAAGAAGCCGTAAACGAATTGCTTTCCGCCGCCGAGGAATTATGGACGACGCTCAATAAAGAAAGCCTTGCGCAAAGCGATTTCGTGGAATTAAAAGATAAATATCTCGCAAAAGCGCAAGAAACTTTAGAGAAAATCAAAGCGGACTTAACCGAAGAAGAACTTGCGAAAATCGAGCGTATCAGAGCGGAAGCCGCGGAAAAGATAAAAAAGTATAGAGAAGTTTATAACCAAGCCGTAGAAAAAGCGAGCGCGGAAGCGAAAGCGTTCATAAAAAAAATCAGAGCCGAACGCCTTAATCCCCAAAACGCATAATAATTCGTAACGAAAATAAAAACCGCCCGATTAAAGTCGGGCGTTTTTTTTGAGGGCGGTATTGCAATCGGGCGGTTTTTGTAGTATTATATATAATAACGAGAATATTTTGAGGAGAAAAGATTATGACGAAGACACGTTGGTATAAAGATGCGATTATTTACCAGATTTATCCGAGAAGTTTTTGCGACAGCAACGGCGACGGTATCGGCGATATCAGAGGTATTATAAGCAAACTCGATTATTTGAAAGATTTGGGAATTACTTGCGTATGGCTTTCGCCTTGCTACAAGTCGCCCAACGCCGATAACGGATACGATATCAGTAATTACAGGGATATTATGGACGAGTTCGGCACGCTTGCCGACTGGGAAGAAATGATAGAGGGCATGCATTCGCGCGGAATAAAACTCGTAATGGACTTGGTCGTCAATCATACCAGCGACGAACACGAATGGTTCGTGCAATCGCGTTCTTCTAAGGACAATCCGTACAGAGATTACTATATTTGGCGTAAAGGTAAGGGTAAAAACGGCAAAAAACCGCCCAATAACTGGACGTCGAGATTTACCGGTTCGGCGTGGCAATACGACGAAACCACGGGCGAGTACTACTTACACCTCTTCCATAAGAAGCAACCCGACCTTAACTGGGAAAATCCCAAGGTAAGACAAGAGGTCGCGGATATTTGCAATTATTGGTTCGAAAAGGGCGTAGACGGCTTCCGTTGCGACGTAATTACCTATATAAGCAAGGACCAGGCGTATCCGAACGGTAAGTTCAATCCCGCGGTAATAGGCGACGAACACTTTGTTATCGGACCGAGATATCATGAGTTTATTCACGAACTCAACGAAAGGTCGTTTTCTAAATACGACACGATGACGGTAGGCGAAGCGCAAGGAATAACCATCGACAACGCTTTCGAGTGCGTGGACGAATCGAGAGAAGAACTCGACTGCGTGTTCACGTTCGAGCATCAGACGAAGGTCGACTCGTTCCTTACCACCGTGCCTAAAAAGTTCTCTCTCGTTAAGTGGAAAGAGATTTTCGCTTCTTGGCAAAGCTTGCCCGATACTTGCTGGAATTCGCTTTATATAGAAAATCACGATTATCCGCGTTCTTTGCCGCGTTACGGTAAACTCGAATACAGAGAAAAGGTCGCGAAAATGCTCGCGCTCAGCATTAACTTCCTTAAAGGTACTCCGTATATCTTCGAAGGACAGGAAATCGGTATGACGAACTTCGCCAACCTTACGCGCAAAGATTACAGGGACGTGGTTTCCATACAAATTTACGACACGGTAAAGAAAGTTTTCCCCTTGGCTTTACCTATCGTAAAATGGGCGCTTAACAAAAAAGCGAGAGACCACGCGCGCGCTCCGATGCAATGGAACGCGACCGAAAACGCGGGTTTCACCACGGGAACGCCTTGGATGCCGATTAACCCGAACTATAAAGAAATCAACGTAGAACAAGCGCTCGCGGATAAAAACAGCATTTATTACTTCTATCAAGCCGTAAACAAGTTCAGATTGCATAACGAGGTGATAATTAAGGGCAGTTTTACCCCGTATTTGCCGAAAGATAAGAGAATTTGGCTCTATACGAGAGAGTACGAGGGTAAGAGATACGTGGTCGTAGCCAATTATTCCGACAAAAACACGCATTTCAGACTCCCCGCGGAACTCGGCTATAATAAGTGCAAACTCTTGTTCCATAACTACGACGAAACCGAGTTCGTTCTGGAAGATTGCACGTTAAGACCTTACGAAGCGTTCGTTTTCGAAACCGATTGCTAAAAAAGCGTTAGACAAAAAACTAAACGCCCGAAAATTATTCTCGGGCGTTTTTTTTGATTTTAACAACTCGCTTCGGGGAAATATTCTTTTGACCGATTATAAATAAAGTTTTTTAGGCAAAACATTTTTTATTTACGAGGGGATATTCGCTTGACAAGGTTACGGTAAAAAGTTATAATACATTTGCAAAAAATAAAAAACTTGTTCAAAGACCGCGGGCGCGTAAGCGTAATACAAGATTTGTAGCCCACGCAGAATGAGAGAATACGATTTTCACTATGATAAATACGTTGTTTCTCCGCAATCTTTGAATGAGTTTGCGGATTTTTTTTGTAAACAAAGTAACATTTGCCAAAATGGTTTATACATAAATCTGAAAGGAGGTTCTACTATGTCAGTATTCAGAGACGCTAAAGTTGAGAAGGTTGCCGAAATCAAAGAGAAGTTGCAAGCAGCAAGTTCTTTCGTTTTGGTTGACTATAAAGGCTTGACCGTTGCAGAAGACACCGCGCTCAGAAGCGAATTCCGTAAATCCGGCGTTTCTTATCACGTTTATAAGAACAGACTTCTGAAAATCGCGCTTAACGAATTAGGTTATAGCCAATTCGACGAAGCGCTTAACGGACCGACCGCAATCGCGTTAGGCTCTACTGATATTTCCGCCCCCGCAAAAATCGCTATGGAAAAGGGTAAGGCTTTCAAAAAACTTCCCGTTAAATGCGGTTTTGTAGACGGTAAATATCTCGATGAGAAGGGTGTAAACGTTCTCGCTACGTTACCGAGCAGAGAAGGTCTTATCTCTCAAATTCTCGGATTGTTACAATCCCCTGTGGCAGGTCTTGCAAGGGCTATTGCCGCTATTGCTGAAAAGCAAGCATAATTATTAAAAAAAATATCGGAGGAATCTAAAAATGGCAGACATCGCTAAAATTATCGAAGAAGTAAAATCCATGACCGTTTTGGAATTAAACGACTTGGTTAAAGCATTAGAAGAAGAATTCGGCGTAAGCGCAGCGGCTCCTATGGCAGTAGCAGGCGCGCCGGTAGCAGGCGCAGCGGCTCCCGCTGAAGAAGAAAAGACCGAATTCGACGTAATCTTGAAGGCAGTAGGCGCTAACAAGATCGCGGTTATCAAGGCTGTAAGAGAAGCAACCGGACTCGGACTCGTAGAGGCTAAGGGTATCGTTGACGGCGCTCCCAAGGCAGTTAAAGAAGGCATCAGCAAAGAAGCAGCCGACGAACTCGCAGAGAAATTAAAGGCAGCAGGCGCAGAAGTAGAAGTTAAGTAATTTATTTTTATAAATTACGAATTCAGTTAGTTTTGGCA
>CAKRAY010000127.1 GCA_934296355.1 uncultured Clostridia bacterium | reverse complement strand
TATATATGTATTTCCTACTTCGAACAATCGACCTTCCTTATTTCCGCGTTTGAAGTTATATTCTATGGTTTTAATCATACTATAACTCAAAGTCGTTCTCATAACGCTCATATCGATGCCGATAGGATTTTTCAACGCGATATATCTCCTTAAGGGCGAATCTTCTCTCAGCATTAACATATCGTATGCTTTCGGCGTAATAAACGAATAAGAAACTATTTCGAAAGCACCCTTACCTACTAAAGTATTCTTTATCTTATCGCTTCTTAATTGTTCGTCGGTCTTTCCGCCGCGGCAATTACTGATAACGCGAGGAATTACGACGTCGTATCCGTAGATACGAATAACTTCTTCCGTGAGGTCGTTTACGCCGTCGATATCGTCTCTAAACAAAGGTATTACGCTTTGAAGAGTATCACCTTTCGCGGTAGTAACGATACCGAGCCTATTAAGGATATCTATTATTGCTTCTTTGGGAATCTTAACTCCGATTATCGCGTTAATATTATCGTAATTATACTCGATTATCTTATTCTTTATTTCGGTATTGCATGCGTCAATCACGCCGGAAACGACTTTACCCCAGCCGTACTTACAAAACAGATTCAGCACTCTCTTCATACCGAGTTCTTGAGAGATAAAATCTATTCCTTTTTCAAATCTAGCCGAAGAATCGGAATGTAAATTAAGCGCGCGAGCGGTATGCCGTACGCTGTCTCGCGCAAATCTCGCGCTTTCTAAAACAAGAGTTTTCGTAGTATCGCAAACGGACGAATACTCTCCGCCCATAACGCCGGCTACGGCTATAGGCTTTTGTTCGTCGCAAATCATTAGATTATCTTTACCGAGCGTATATTCTTTGCCGTCGAGCGTGGTAATCTTTTCGCCGGGTTGCGCGGTACGAATTACAATCTTTTTACCCGAAATATTATTATAGTCGAACGCGTGCATCGGTTGACCTATTTCTATCAATACGTAATTAGTAACGTCAACGAGATTGTTTATCGGTCTAATTCCAACTGCTTTCAGCCTATCGCGTATAATCTTCGGCGATTGTGTTTGCACCGCGTCAACGACCATTTTCGACATATATCTCGGACAAATACCGAATTCTCGATTTTCTACCGTCAAATACTCGTTAATATTATGCGATTCGTCTTCTTCGTAAGTAAAATCGGGCATTTTTAAGGGTTTATCGAGAACGACGGCTACTTCTCTTGCAATTCCCAATATACTGTTACAATCGGGTCTGTTTGCCGTAATCGACACGTCTAAAACCACTTCGGTGTTTCCTATTACGTTATTGATATCGGCTCCTATTTTTTCGGTCTGTTTTAATATCAAAATACCGTTAACTCCGGCTCCCGGATAATCGTCTTCCACTAAATCCAGTTCTCCGCCGGAACAAAGCATTCCGTAACTTTTTTCTCCGCGGAGTTCTCCGTTTTTAATCGTTTTTCCGTCGGGTAAAACCGCTCCGTCAAGCGCAACCGGAACTAAGTCGCCCGCGCGAACGTTTTGCGCGCCCGTTACGATTTGTAAAACTTTATCTCCGACGTTAACCTGACAAATATTCAAGTGGTCGCTATGCTCGTGTTTTACAATACTTTCGACCTTTCCGACAACAACGTTTTTTATACCATTCTTTAAGTAAATATATTCTTCGATTTCAAAGCCGGCGGAAACTAACTTATCGCCGAGTTCTTCGGGGCTTAAATCGATATCAACAAACTCTTTTAACCAACTATAAGGTACTTTCATTTAACGCGTCCTCCTTATTTATACTGTTTTAAGTAACGGATATCGTTCTCAAAAAGTATTCTTATATGCGGTATTCCGTATTTTAACATCGCGCACCTTTCTATGCCGATACCGAATGCGTAACCGGAATAAACTTCGGGATCGATGCCGCAGTTTTTCAAAACGATAGGATTTACGATACCCGCGCCGAGAATCTCTATCCAGCCGGTACCTTTACAAAGCCTACACCCTTTGCCTTTGCACATAAAGCAACTTACGTCCATTTCTACGCTCGGTTCGGTAAACGGGAAAAACGACGGACGAAGGCGAATTTTCGTTTCTTCTCCGAAAAACTTCTTTGCAAACTCGTCAAGGCAACCTTTTAAGTCGCATATCGTAACGTTTTTATCGACAACCAACCCTTCCATTTGTTGAAACATAGGAGAATGCGTCGCGTCGTCGTCTGCTCTGTATACCTTGCCGGGGCAAATAATTCTTATCGGCGGTTTTTGACTAAGCATGGTTCTCGCTTGAACAGCCGAAGTCTGCGTTCTAAGCAGAATACTGTCGGTAAGATAAAACGTGTCTTGCATATCTCTTGCCGGGTGGTCTTCGGGAATGTTTAATAATTGGAAGTTATAGTAGTCTTCCTCTATCTCGACGCCCTCTTTTATTTCAAAACCCATACCGGTAAAAGCGTTTATCAATTCGTTTCTCGCTATGGTCAAGGGATGTAATGCGCCCGCTTTGTCTTTTCTCGGCAAAGAAAGCGTTACATCTATTTCTTCGTCCGCAAGCCTTTTTGCCTTAATTTTTTCTTTTAACCGTTCTTCGAGTTCGGATAAAGCGTTTTCTACTCTCTTACGTAAATCGTTAATAAGTTTTCCCATCAAGGGCTTTTCTTCGGGAGAAAAGTTCTTTAATCCTTTCAAAAGATCGGTAATTTCTCCGTTTTTGCCGAGATATTTAACTCTGATATCCGTAAGTTCATTCATAGATTCGACGTTGCCGATTCTCGACTTAAAACTCTCAAAAATCTGTTCTAATCTTTCTTTCATTTTAGTCCTCGTTTATTATCCCTTTCTTTGGTATCAAAAGGAAAGATATTTAGATTATTTTCATTTTATTATACCACCGTAACGGTATTTTTACAAACAAATAAACTACTTATTTACTCGGAAATACAACTACTAAATCGTCGATATTTCCTTTGTTTATGCCGCAAACCATATTCTTGTTTCTGTATCTGTCGTTTTCATCTATTATATATCTAAAATAGGTTGCGTTTTCGTCGAAATCAACGTTCGCGACTTTCATTTCTCCGTCTATATCCTTATAATAATAATTACCGTACACTTCGCCCCAATTATCTTTTGCCGCGGTAGCCTCTTCGGTGCTTTCCACGTAGTATTCATATACGTAACCGTGGTACTCGATTTTCCCCGAAACTTGGGAAATAAGACCGTTTTCGCCAATCGCTACTCCTATCGCCGCGTTGCCGACGTATGGCATACCGTCGTTCTTGACAAAAAACTCTTTTACGATAATATTACAATCGCTTAGCGAACCGTTGTTTAAGCCGAACACGGCTCCTATACGAAGCGCGTTGTCTTCTTTATCGCTATATCCGTCGAGAACTATACCGAATTTTTCTACCGTTATTTTTACGCCTTCTATAATTCCGGAGTTTTCGTCGCATAACGCGCCGAAACTGCCGACTACGTTTCCGTTTTGAAGCGTTACGTTCGAGTTTATTATTACGTTAACGTTTTTTATCGTACCGGAATTTTTAGCAAACATTCCGAAACTAAATCCGTTATTTAACGCTGCGTTTCGCGATAAAGTAATCGTATGTCCGTTGCCGTTAAATACTCCGGTGTACGCCTTGCCGAGAACGCCTACCGTTTCCGATACCGCTAAATCCGTTTCAAGTAACAACGACGCGTTCATATCGTTATTTAACGCGTTTTTCAAATCGTCGAGCGAAGTTATTTTCGTCGGCCAAACCGCGTACATAACGCAGTCCTCCGTTTTATCCCAAACTCTTAACGCTCTTCCCTCGGAATTCGTGTAGATAACGCCCGCTTCATCGCGCCATCCCGCAAAAAATTCGAATTGTTTCAAGTATTCGTCGTTTGTTATCGAGTCTTTTATTAACGGAATAAGGTAATCGCTTTGAGTAAATCGAATTTTCAACGTTCCGTAAGAAACGTTTTTATCAAGCATAAGCGTAACCGTAACTTCCTTCGCTTGCCAAACCGGATAAACGGTAAAAATCTGCGTATCGGAATAACGGGTCCAGGGATGGCGAGAAAGCCCGTTATCATAGGTTATTAAACTGTTTTCATCATTTTCCGCCATACTCCACCCGAGGAAAACATAGCCTTTACGCACGGGTATATCGAGAGTAAAGTCCTCATCAAAATAAACGGTTTTCCTTGCATTTTCGATACTATCTACATATTGTAAATCATATTGAATCTGATACTCGCGCTTTTCTCTCGATAACTTCAAATACATTCTACCGTTATCGGCGGGCGTATCCCAAGTTCCCGCTAACGGAATTAGTTTTTCGCCGTTTCCTTCGCCTGCGGAAACCAACCAACCTTTAATTACGTATTTTTTCGTATTGGAGTCAAGTACATCTAAACTATAATCGCTACCGAATACCATTTCTATTTTGTAAACGACTTCGTTTTCCGTTTCGGAAACTTTTTCACACTTGAAACTCGGAGTAACGTCCTTGCCTAAAGTGATGTAAAGTTCATATTTTTGCGCAACCCATTTACAATTAAGAATTAAATTATGCGAAAGCGCATAGCCCGCTTTTAAGTCCACGGCGTTGCCGTTTTCGTCGTCCCAGCCGCCGATATCGTAGCCTTCGTTTTTTACGGAA
>CAKRAY010000126.1 GCA_934296355.1 uncultured Clostridia bacterium | reverse complement strand
ACGATTGCCTTTGCGAAAGCCTCGTTTATAAGCGTTTTTTTCGCGTTAAGTATAATCTTACGCGACTCTATATCGGCGATGGTTTTCTTCCTGCGAATTATTTCCTCGCGTTCTAAGTAACTTTCGGTCATATTTTTTTCCTTAAAAATACGAGCGTCGTTTCTTGCCACGTCGAGTATTTCTTTCGCTTTGATGCCGCCCTCTTCCAAAGAAGAATTCGCCTTAATGCGCGCGTCCGAGATTATTTTTTTTATAATCGCTTCTTTTCCCGTCATTTTTTCCTCAAAACAAGATTAAGCCCATGCGGGAATGAATACCGCAAGGAAGGACGTCAAGAAGCCGAGAAGCGCGTACGTCTCTACCATTGCCGTCATTAACATACCTTTTCCGCTTTCTTCGGGACGTTTCGCTACCATGCCGATTGCCGCTACCGCTACGTTGCCTTGATGAATCGCGCTGAACAAACCCGCTATGGCGATGGGCAAACAAGACGCGAGAATACCTATTCCGCTTGCCGTGCTGATTGCGACGATGCCGCCGAGCGCGTTTACTTTAAGCAACACGAGAAAGCCTACTATAAAGCCGTAGATTCCCTGCGTGGCGGGAAGTAATTGCAAAAGCAAGCACTTCATAAACTTATCGGGGTCTTCGCTCGTAACTCCGGAAGCCGCTTGTCCCGCGCGGCTGACGCCGATTGAAGAACCCACACCGCTTAAACCTACCGCAAGCGCGGCGCCGACTAATGCCAACGCTGTTCCTAAATATTCCATTTTTATATCCTCCTTGATAAATTATCAATTATAGTATTTTTTAATTTTTTTGCTATGTAAACGTTTTCAGTTATCTAAAAACGTATATTTCAAATCTCCGCCGAGCGGCTTAAACGCTCTGCCCGTTCCGTCGTAGAACCGCCCGAAGAACTCGATATGCTGCAATCTCGCGTCGTGAACGTACGCGCCGAGGAGGTTTATACCGAGGTTGAACGAGTGACCGACGACCAGTATTACCGCGCCGATTATCCAAGCGAAGCCGCCGCCGAGCATTTCCGACACGGTAGTGGCAAGGTTGTTCATAACGAACCCTATAACGCCGGTGGTTAACCCTAAGCCGAATAATCTCGAATAACTCAGCAAGTCGCTTACGATGTTAATCGCGCCGTACACGCTACCAAGCGCGCCGCCGACCGCTTTTATCGGGTTCTTTTTACCCCACGCGCCGCCTAAAACTATCATACACGCGCCGACCAAGGCGATTATGCCGCCCGCCTTAGCCGCATCGGCAAACCAAGGCTTGTCTTCGGTAATCGCGCCCATAAACACCATGATTTTCGGAGAAAGTACCAACAAACCGATAAACACGATTACCCAGCCGAAGTTACTTAAAAATCCTTTTATTTTCAAACTGATTTTTTCTCTTTTCATTTCGGCGACGCCGTTAATCGCGAATCCGGTGCCGATTTGTATTATTCCGACTCCGAGCGCGAGCATAAACATTTTTAACGGTTCGTTAAACGGATTGAACCAAGTGATTTTATCTAAGAAACTGCCGCTCGGAATGGTTATGGCAAACCAGCCGCCGAACAAAATTCCCCAAATAATTGTGGAAATGCCGCAAAAACCGAACATTATCATCATTCGTCCGCTTTGTTTAACGGGTTTCTTTATCATAGTAAACAAGAAACACGCCACGGTCATTATCAGTCCGTAGCCGGCGTCTCCTATCATAATTCCGAATATCAAAAAGTAGAACAACGCGACGAAAAGCGAAGGGTCTTTTTCACGATAATTCGGCATGCCGTACATTTCCAAAATTCCGCCGAACGCGCTGTTAAACGCATTGTTTCTTAATAAAGTGGGCGGAGTTTCGTCGTCCGTCGGGTCGCGGAAAAATACTTCCGCAGTAGGACACTTTTCTTGTATTTCTTTCTTTAATTCGTCGATTTTATCGTAGGGTACCCACGCTTCGTATACGATTGCCTTTTGCGTGCGTTTACTGCAAGTAACTATGTCGATTTTGGCGATTTTTAACGAAAGAAAGTCGTACGCAATCTTTAACGTCGGTATCATTCTCGCATAGGTAGAGGCGCGCGTCACCAAAAAGTTCTTTTCCTTTTCAAGGTCGCTAAGCACGGCGTCATATCCGTCGATACGCTCTTTTACCGTGCAATCGAAGTCGAAGTTGGCTTTTACGAAATCGCAAGCAGCCAAAGCGGAATTTACCTTTTCAAAATCGTCCTTGTGCACTAAGAGCGAAAACGCGGCGAACTTATCTTTTATTTTATATTCGAAAACTCTTGCTTCGGGAAGTTCTCCGATTAAATTCGGAAGTTTATTCGTCGGCACGGTTCCCGTAAACATCGAAGCGTACTCGGTGTCGTGATTATCGGAAAATTTCAGAGATAGTTCTTCGTAGGGGCGTAATTGCTCCAAAGCGTTTTCTATACGAATTCTTTCGGTTTTGATATCGGTAAGACGATTGTTTATCGCTTCCATTTCGTCGATTTTGTTAAATAACTCTATATCGCCGTTACCGACTTCTTCGTATTCTTCCAAAGAAACAAGTCTGTTTTCGCGTTTTAGGTCGATTTTCATTTTCGCCTTTTTATCCGCTTTGTTTATTTCTCGTGAAATTTCGCGTAAAAAATTAAGCGCAAAAACCACGCGGAAACGTTTGCCTTCCGCGTACTCTCTACGCTCTACGTCGTTAACGTTGGGGGTTAAGGTCTCGTCCTTAATCACCTCAACGTTACCGTTCTTTATAAATATTCTCATGAGCCTCGCTCTATCGCTGTTATGCGCGACAAGGCTCATGCGCTTCATGCTAACAACAGCCATAACCCGCTAACACCTTTTTCTTTATAAAATCGACGGCTCCCGTCATATCGACCGAATCGCTAAGTTTTGCCGCTTCGCATTTTGCCGCTTCGATTATCTTGTTCGCTTCTTCGTTGCCCTCGAGCGTCGCTGTTTCTGCGACTTTACGCCTGTCCTCTTTTACTCTGAGTACGGTTTCTTTGCGTAATCTGTCGGCGTCCTCTTCGGCGCGTAAAACCATGCCGCGCGCTTCTTCGGTCGCTCTTTTTATTATGGAATCGGCTTCTTTTTCCGCTTCGCGTACCTCGATTAAAATCTCGCTAACCGCGTCGGACGGTACTTGTTCCGTTACGGGAACGGCTTTATTTTCGGCGGTAAGCGCGTCGGAGCCAGGCGATAATTTTTTCTTCTTTTTCATCGATAGTCACCTTACTTTCTGCGTCGAATCGTTTAAGCACGAATGATCTCGGCTAAACTTAATAATTATATTATGCGTTTTACGGGTTTTTATATTATTTCGTTCCGAAAAGTCTATCGCCCGCGTCGCCCAAACCGGGGATAATGTAAGCGTGCTCGTTAAGTCTGTCGTCGAGAGCCGCCGCATAAATCGGTACGTCGGGATGCGCCTTATTGAGTGCTTGAACGCCCTCGGGAGCGGCAACCAAGCACATAAATTTGATATCTTTCACGCCTCTTTGCTTAATGAAGTCAATAGCCATAATCGCGCTACCGCCGGTTGCGAGCATCGGGTCTACTACGATAATCGTTCTTTCTTCCGCGTCTACCGGAAGTTTGCAGTAATACTCTACCGGTTGGTGCGTTTCGGGGTCGCGGTAACAACCTATATGACCGATTTTCGCCGTCGGGAAAAGTTCGAGAACACCGTCTACCATACCTAAGCCCGCTCTCAAAATCGGTACGACGCCTATACTTCTGCCGCCGAGCATTTTTTGGGTGCAAGTGCATATAGGCGTTTCGATTTCTACGTCGACCAAGGGAAGATTCCTCGTTACTTCATAAGTCATGAGTAAGGAAATTTCTCTGAGAAGTAGTCTGAAATCCTTCGGTAAGGTGTCTTTTTGACGCATAATCGAAAGTTTGTGTTGGATTAACGGATGTCCTACAACGTGAATGTTCATAAGTTTATTTTGCTCCTTTATATAATGAATATTATTTACTTAAAGTTTTCTTCTTCGATTGCCGTAATCATATCGACGCGTTTAGCGTGTCTGCCGCCGGCAAAAGGGGTAGAAAAAAATGCCTTTACCATTTCTTTGGCTTCTGCCGGGGTAGAAATTCTTCCGCCCATGGAAATGATATTGGCATTATTGTGTTCCGCGGCTTTCTCGGCGCAAAAGACGTCGGTGACGTGAGCGCATCGTATACCTTTGAACTTATTCGCAACGATTCCGATTCCGATACCCGTCCCGCAAAGAAGAATTCCCCTCTCGCATTCGCCGCTTTGCACCGCTCTCGCAACTTTAGAGGCAAAAACCGGATAATCGACGCTCGTTTCGTCGTAAGTACCGTAATCGGCATAGTCCAGCCCCAATTCATCCAATGCTTCGATACAGGCTTCCTTCAAGCAAATTCCGCCGTGATCGCATCCAATCGCTACTTTCATACTACATGCTCCCTTGTCTTTACGCATTGTCTTTTGTGTATTTTTATTATATTAACACAAATTACCCTATTTTTTCAAGAGTTTTAACTAAAATAGTTTATTTCACTTTTTATTTTCGCTTTTTTAAGTTTATATTTAGCATTTCCGTAACGAATATGCTTAAAAAACCGTTTTTTAGACAATCGTACACTCGCTCGATTTAATAAGTCTGTTCATTAT
>CAKRAY010000125.1 GCA_934296355.1 uncultured Clostridia bacterium | reverse complement strand
TAAGTACGTTCCAAAAAACTTTTCCCGAAGTGAGGTTGGAAAACTTGTTTAGGTCCTCGTCGATAAAGCGCTCGTAGTGGCCGAGGTCGAGGTCGGTTTCCGCGCCGTCTTCTGTTACATAAACTTCGCCGTGCTGATACGGACTCATCGTGCCGGGGTCGACGTTAATGTACGGGTCGAGTTTTTGCGCGGCGACTTTTAACCCGCGCGACTTCAACAGTCTGCCGAGAGAAGCGGCGGTAATTCCTTTGCCCAATCCGGAAACGACTCCGCCCGTAACGAAAATGTACTTTGTCTGTTTCATAGTTCTATCCTCCGTAAAAAAGAAAACGTTCGGCAGCGAGGGGGTTACTTACCCTACGTTCCGCCGAACGCTTCGTTTCTTGTATTTTTCGATTGTTTATATATTGTTTACTTTTCATAGTCTTTAATAATTCTTTCGGCTATCTCCCGCGCGGAAACGCGTTGGTCCATCGCTTGCTTTTCTATGTAGTAATGCGCTTCGCTTTCCGTTACGCCGCGGTTTTCTATAAGTAGCCACTTCGCCTTGTTTACCAAGCGTATATCCGTCATTTTTTCTTGCAACGTGCGATTTTTACGCTCCATTCGCGCTAACCTTAAACGCATCGCCGTAAGTAGTTTTATCGCGCCGTAAACGTTTGACGGAGTGGTGGGCTTTTGTAGAGTAAAAACGCCCGCTTCTTCCGTTTTTTCGCAAAACGCGTCAAAAAACTCGTTTTTTGCCAGCGCAAGCACGCCGACGTTCTTTTCCGCGAGATTAAGCGCGAGTTCCGTTCCGAGTTCGTCGGAAAGGGGCGCGTTGACGACCGCGATATCGAAGTCGACCGAGGAGAGCAGACGATTCGCTTCTCCCGCGTTTTTTACGGAAGCGACGATATCGTATTCCCGCGAAGGCAGTACGTCGCATAGGAAGTCTTTTACCTTGTCCGATTGCGACACCACCAACACTCTCAGTATCGGTTTCAACGCTGTCATCTATATGCTTGTTCCTTATCTTAGCATTGCCGCTGCGTCGAAAGGTAACGACGCGAGCCATTCGCTACGCGCGGCAATTTCTTTCGCCTCGGTAAGACTACCCGGCAGTTTGTCCAGTTTATCGGTAAACTCCTCGTCCGCCGCGAACAAATTAACGTTAACCGGCGTTGGGGGTGTAAGACCGTTTTCTAATCCGTCGATGCCCGCGTAAATAAGCAACGCGAACGCAATATACGGGTTCGCGGTGGGGTCGGGAGAACGCAGTTCCATACGCTTATATTCGCCTCTCGCCGCCGGAATTCTTATTAGTTGCGAACGGTTTTCGCGCGACCAAGTGACGTACTTAGGCGCTTTTTGCTCGCCGAGTCTGAAATACGATTCCTCGGTAGGATTGAGGAAAGCGGTCAGTTCTTTTATTCGGGCGAGGATTCCCGCCATAAAACCGAGCGTACAGTCTTCGCCCGCTTCGTTTTTTACCGAGATATTTATATGCATGCCGTTACCGCTCTTGCCCGCTAAAGGCTTCGGCGAAAAGTTGGCGTACAAGCCGTTTCTAAGCGCGGCGGTCTTGACTACCGAAATAAAATTAACCGCGTTATCCGCGCTCGGTAAAGCGTCGCCGTAACGGAAATCGATTTCGTTTTGACCGGGACCTTCTTCGTGATGCGAACATTCCGGAAGAATACCCATATCGAGTAAGGTAAGACAAATATCCCGCCTTACGTTCTCGCCTTTATCTTCGGGCGCGACGTCCATATATCCCGCGTTATCAAAAGGAATATTCGTCGGGTCGCCGTTTTCGTCGAGTTTGAATAGGTAAAACTCGAATTCCGTGCCGAATTTAACGGTATAACCCTTCTTTTCGGCGTATTTTGTCGCGTTTAAGAGAATTTTACGCGAATCGCGTTCAAAAGGCGTTCCGTCGGGATAGCGAATATCGCAAAACATTCTTACCACTTTGCCGTGCGAGGGACGCCAAGGCAAAACGGTCAGCGTCGACGGTATGGGAAAAAGCAACAGGTCGGAATAAACTTCCGTGCCGAAACCTTCGATTGCGGACGCGTCGAAACCGATACCGTTTACGAACGCCTTCGGCAGTTCCTCGGGCATGATAGAAACGTTTTTCATTTTACCCGTCGGGTCGCAAAACGCCAAACGAATAAACTTAACGTCTTCTTGACTAACGTAATCGTAAACTTCTTCCGCAGTATAAATCATAGAATACCTCTCTCTCCGAAAAGAAAATAAGGACGTTACCGTGAAGTTCGGGCATATCCCCAACCTGTTGTAAACGTCCTTGTTTAACAAAAATAATTATACACAAACCGCGTAAAGTAGTCAACCGAAATAAAAAAACAAAAACAAAAAAATTTGCAAAAAAACGTTTGACAACGATTTTTTTTAGTGCTAAACTGCAAAACGAAAAGCGACAGGGCGTTGCGGACGGTTATACGGGTCGAGGCGCAATTTGTCGGAGAAACGATAATCATAATACAAAAAGAGCGACAAGGGCGTCGCGGAGCCGAGTTTTTACTCGGAGCCGCCCGCCCCTCGCTTTTTTTTGTTTTTAGAGAAAAAGGAGTTAATAAAAAATGAGTAGCGTAACGGAAATTTTTTCATCAATGGTATTCGACGATGCGACGATGGAAGCAAGACTTCCCAAAGAAACATACAAAACGTTGCAAAAAACGATAAAGGAGGGTAAACACCTCGATTTAAGCGTGGCGAACGTCGTGGCCAACGCAATGAAGGATTGGGCTGTGGAAAAGGGCGCGACGCATTTCACGCATTGGTTCCAACCCATGACGGGCATCACCGCGGAAAAGCACGACAGTTTTATCTCTCCGAAAGCGGGCGGTAAAGTGATAATGGAATTTTCCGGAAAAGAACTGATTCAAGGCGAGCCGGACGCGTCTTCCTTCCCGTCGGGCGGACTGAGAGCCACTTTCGAAGCGAGAGGTTATACCGCTTGGGACGCAACGAGTTACGCGTTTATAAAGGACGGAGTGTTGTGTATCCCCACCGTTTTTTGTTCCTACGGCGGCGAAGCGCTCGACCAGAAAACCGCGCTTTTAAGGTCGATGGAAGCGATTAACAAACAAGCGCTCAGAGTTTTGAAACTTTTTGGCAACGATTCGGTAAAATCGGTAAAAACCACCGTCGGACCCGAACAAGAATACTTCCTTATAGATAAGGACTTGTACGATAAGAGGAAAGATTTGATTTACACGGGAAGAACGCTTTTCGGCGCGCGCGCGCCGAAAGGACAGGAACTCGACGACCATTATTTCGGTACGATAAAACCGAGAGTTTCGGCATTTATGAAAGACCTTAACGAAGAACTTTGGAAACTCGGCATTTTGGCGAAGACCGAACATAACGAAGTCGCTCCCGCTCAGCACGAACTCGCGCCTATATTCACTACGACGAACATAGCCGCCGACCATAACCAGTTGACTATGGAAATGATGCAGAAAGTCGCTAAACGCCATAACCTCGTATGCTTGCTTGCGGAAAAACCTTTTGCGGGCGTGAACGGCAGCGGCAAGCACAATAACTGGTCCATATCTACCGATACGGGCGCGAATCTTTTGGAACCCGGCGAAACGCCTTACGAAAACGCCCAGTTTCTTATATTCCTTTGCGCGGTAATCAAGGCTGTGGACGAGTATCAAGACTTGCTTAGAATTTCCGTGGCGAGCGCGGGTAACGACCATAGACTGGGCGCGAACGAAGCCCCGCCTGCAATCGTGTCCATGTTCCTCGGCTCCGACCTTGCGGAGATTCTCGAAGCGATAGAAACGGATAGAAAATACGACGCCAAGCAAAAAGACGTTATGAGAATAGGCGTGCATACCTTGCCGAAGTTTCCTAAGGACAGTACCGACCGTAACAGAACCAGTCCGTTCGCTTTCACCGGAAACAAGTTCGAATTCAGAATGCTCGGTTCCGCTTCGTCGATATCTTGCGCGAATACCGTTCTTAACACCGCGGTTGCCGAAGAATTAAGACAGTTTGCCGACGCGTTAGAAGTCGCGACCGACTTCGAGGGCGCGTTGCACGATTTAATAAAAGAGGTAATCGCTAAGCATAAGAGAATAATCTTTAATGGCGACGGCTACGACGAAGCGTGGGTAAAAGAAGCGGAAAAGAGAGGTTTGTATAATCTTAAAACCACTCCCGACGCGCTCAAATGTTTGTTAAAGAAGAAGAATACGGACTTGTTCGTAAGTCACGGCGTTTACAGTAAGGTTGAATTGGAAGCGCGCCACGAAGTGCTTATCGAAAACTACGTAAAGGTAGTGAATATCGAAGCGCTCACAATGCTCGATATGGCTAAGAAAGATTTGCTTCCCGCGATGAGCGAATACGTTACCGAATTGGCTTGCGCCATAAAAGAACGTAAGAGCGTCGCGCCCGAAACGGACGTTACTTACGAAAGAGAAACGCTCGAAGAATTATCGAGATTGGTTGCCGCGACGTACGGCTCGGTAAGAAAATTAGAGAAAGATTTATCGGAAACGAAAAAAATCGCTTCGGACGAAGAGCGCGCCGATTATTATAAGTCGACGATTATCTCGGATATGGACGGCTTGCGCGAATCCGTCGACGCGGCGGAAACGATTACCCCGACGAAATATTGGCCGTACCCCGGATACGGAGAATTGC
>CAKRAY010000124.1 GCA_934296355.1 uncultured Clostridia bacterium | reverse complement strand
CCTCGTCAATGGTTATATCGTTGGTCGCGACCATGACTTTTATGTCCATACCCACTTTGGAAACGGCGTTCAACACGCCTTGAAGGTTAGCGGGAGTATCCACGACGACGGCGTTCGGCGAAAAGCGCAAACACATATTGACGACTTTCTTTTCATCCAAAGTTTCGTATATTTTCTTGATTATCTGTTTTCGCTTTTTCTCGGGGAAAAGTTTCAAAACGAGCGTTTTTACGCGATAAGCAAACGTTCTTTCTTTGGGGTCTAAAAGTTTGGCTAATCGCTTCTTACTCTTACTTTCCAATTTTTCTTGCGGAACGACGGCGGTTACTACCGACACGTTTTTATCCAAAATTTTCTTTAACGTTTCCGCAACGTACTTTTCTTCGGAGTTCGTAACGAATATTATCGTACTTTTGTTAAGCATAAATCTTCACCTTCCTATTTTTTAGCAGCTATTCTGAGCATATCGCGCGGATATAACTTTTCTTCGGTTTTTATAAACAGTTTTTGTTGCACTAACTTGCAATCGGTCACGGGCGCGCCTTTTTCGTCGTAAATTTCGTTCGCAACGAGAGTTTTCGCGTTTCCTACCGATACGACTTCCAATTCGTCTCCGGCAAAGAATCTGTTTCTTTGTGTCACGCAAAGCAATTTCTTTTCTTCGTCGTAGCCGTTTACTTCCGCGCAAAAGCGATACTCGTTATACGGTTTACTCGTTTCGTAGCACTGTTCCGCGTTGCCCAAGTAGAATCCCGTCGTGTACTCGCGATGGTTGACTTTATAGAGTTCTTCGTTCAGACTTTCGTCGTAAGGTTTGCCGAGATAGTAGTCGTCTATACGCTTTCTATACGCGTTGACTACGCTACCGACGTAGTATTCCGATTTCATGCGCCCTTCGATTTTTAACGAAGAAACGCCCGCTTCGATGATTTTATCGAGAATGGGCATCGTGTTCATGTCCTTGGAATTAAGAATATACGTGCCGCGACTATCCTCTTCTACGGGCAATCTGCCCTCTCTGGAAACTTCGTTGATTTCGTACTGCCATCTACACGCTTGCACGCACTCGCCTCGGTTGCTGTCGCGGTCGGTAAGGTAGGAACTCAACAAGCACCTGCCGCTATACGATATGCACATCGCGCCGTGAACGAACGTTTCTATTTCCACGCTGTCGCCTACGTGGTCTTTTATCTCTTTTACGTCGTCTAAGGACAATTCGCGCGCCAAAACCACGCGTTTAACGCCGATATCGCGCCAAAAATCGACGGCGTACATATTCGTCGTATTTGCTTGCGTAGAAAGGTGTATTTCCGTCTCCGGGAAGTTCTTCCTTACGAAACCGACGATTCCGGGGTCGCTGATAATCAAAGCGTCCGTACCTATTGCGGATAAAAACGCCAAATAATCTTTAAGCGCGCCGAAGTCGGCGTTCCGCGCGAAAATATTGACTGTGACGTAAGCTTTTTTATGCTCGTCGTGAACTTTTTTTACCGCGGTCAACAGTTCTTCGTCGGTAAAATTGTCCGCAAACGCCCTCAACCCGAAGTTTTTACCGGCAAAATAGACCGCGTCCGCGCCGAAATGCAACGCGGTGCAGAGTTTACTCATATTGCCTACCGGGGCTAAAAGTTCTGCCTTTTTCATCCTATCCTCTCGATAACCGCCACCCCGTCTTCGAGGTCGTAGCGGGTCGTTTTTAACCTTTTGTCGGTCTCTATCAAACTTATAAAGTTCCTCAAACCGTTTACTATCGTCCTATGTTTATGTTCCACTATTTCGGCGTTCACTTTATCGTGGTAAGAAACGTCGTCCGCAAAGACCGCGCCGCCTACCGGCAATAACTTAAACGCTTGCAAAAAGTTATCTTTATACGCCGATTTCGGTCCGTCGAGTATCACGAAGTCGTATTCTTCATCGATGGCGTTAAGCACCTCGCGGCAGTCTCCCAGTATCGCGTTGACGCGCGAGGAGAACCCGCATTTTGCGAAGTTTTCTTTCGCTTTAAGCCATCTTTCCTCGTCGATTTCCACGGTGGTCAGGAACGCTTCGCTTTCGTTAAGCACGGTCAAACCGCTCACGCCCAGACAAGTACCGATTTCGAGTACCGCGCGAGGGCGTTTTTCTCTAAGTATTTCGGCAAGTAACGCCGCGGTTTGTTTACGCATTACCGGAACGTAGTCTTTACTCGCTTCGTCCCGCAATTCGTCGATAAACCGCCTTACTTCCCGTTTGTCCATAGTTTAATCATTCTTCGGCTATCGTCACCACGGTGGGACGCTTGTTCTGACGTTTTTGGAACTTGCGTAAAATCATTCGTTTTACTTTCAAATACGCCTCTTCTTTGCCTTTTTCTTCAAACTCGCCCGACGCTATACAAGACATAATGTCGTTTTTCATTTCCGCCATTAGCGCGTCGCTTACGTCTAAACCGCGCGTGATGATTGTCGGCTCCGCCACTTCGCCGTTCACAAGGGAAATTTTGAACACGGCGATTACGCAACCGAACACAGCCATATTGCGCCTATCCGCCATCAACATGGAATTATCGTCGAGCAAACTGCTTCCGTCGACGTACACTTCGCCCGATTTGACTCCCGCGAGTTTCTTTATGCCGCTTTTATCCACTTCCACGGCGCAACCTATGTCGGGAAGGTAAATGTTGCTCTCGCCTATGCCCATTTCCAAGGCAAGTTCTTTATGTAGTTTCAAGTGCCTGTATTCGCCGTGCATGGGAATGAAAAACTTCGGTTTCAGCAACGAGAACATAAGTTTTAATTCTTCTTTGCAAGCGTGACCCGAAACGTGAATTTCGTTAAGGCTATGGTATACCACGTCCGCGCCTGACTTGCTTAAATTGTTGATAACGTTGTAAATCGAACGTTCGTTGCCGGGGATTGCCGAAGAACTGAACAAAATCACGTCAAGGTCGGAGATTTTCACTTTTTTGAAGTCGTTGTTCGCCATACGGGTAAGCGCGCTCATAGGCTCGCCCTGAGTACCGGTGCAAACGATGCAAAGTCTGTCGTAAGGCACTTTATCGCACTTTTCTATGTCGATAACCGCGTCGTCGGGATATTTGAGTTCTCCGAGCGTTTTGGCGATTTCGGCGATTTTAATCATGCTACGCCCTGCAAACGCCACGCGTCTGTTATGTGCGATCGCGCAGTTGATTATTTGCTGCACTCTGTGGATATTGCTGGCGAAAGTGGCGACTATGATACGCTTATCGTAATATCTATCGAACTCTTCGCTGAGCGCGCCGAAAACTTTGCGTTCGCTCATGGAATATCCCGGTCGCTCCACGTTAGTGGAGTCCATCATAAGGAGCGTGACGCCCTTTGCGCCTATTTCGGAAATTCTTTGTAAATCCGTAGGTCTGCCGTCAATGGGGGTATGGTCGATTTTGAAGTCGCCCGTGACGAAAACCACTCCCTTAGGCGTGGTAATCGACAAAGCGTAAGAACCCGCGACCGAATGCGTGACCCTGATGAATTCTACCGTGAAAACGCCCGCTTTTACGATTTGTCTGTCGGTAACGGTAACGGTTTTTACGTTCTTTATCTTCGCTTCGGCAAGTTTACTGCCGAGTAGTCCGAGACTTAGGTTGCTACCGTATACCGGCGCGTTAATCTCTTTCAGAACGTACGGGAGCGCGCCTATATGGTCCTCGTGTCCGTGCGTGATAAATATCCCCTTTATCCTTTGCGCATTGTCTTTGAGATAGGAAAAATCGGGTATAACCGCCTCTACGCCCGGTGTTTCTTCAAAATCGGGAAACGTCAATCCGGCGTCAACCACGATCATATCGTCGCCGTACTCGAATACGGTCATATTCTTACCTATCTCACCTACGCCGCCGAGAAAGGCTATTCTTAGTTTTTTTGCCATTTATCTAAAACCTCTTAAAAATTATTTTCGGACGGAACGCTCGAATTCGTCTAACTAATAAAGCCCGTCCCGTATATATAAACCTGTTAATTAAAATTAACAGACATTTATTCGAATATAATTCTACACTACAAACGCGATTTTTACAAGCGTTTTTTCGTCGGGTATTCGTTTAGCGCGCGAAAATCGTATTTTTTTGTCGAACGGGACTAAAATTCGTCGAACGGAGAATACTTTATAAAAAAAGGAAAATCAGACTATGAACGCAGTTATCATGGCGGGCGGAAAAGGCACGAGGCTACGCCCGTTAACGGACGATATCCCTAAGCCGATGGTGAAAATCATCGACAAACCCGTACTCGAATATACTTTGGAACTCTTAAAAAAACACGGCGTGACCGACATCGCCGTTACCTTAGGATATTTGCCCGAAAAGATAATTTCCTACTTCGGCACGGGCGAAGACTTCGGCGTTAATCTAACCTATTTTATCGAAGACGTACCTCTCGGTACTGCCGGTGGGGTAAAACAGTGTAGAAATTTCGTCACCGACGATTTCCTCGTTTTAAGCGGCGACGCCTACACCGAGATTGACCTTTCCAAGGCGATAGAATTCCATAAAACTAAGAATTCGATTTTTACCGTCGTCGCCACGCCTCATCCGAAACCGCTCGGTTTGGGCGTTCTTGAAATAGATTTCGAGAACCTCATCACGGCGTTCGTGGAAAAACCATCTATCGTAAAGCCCTCGCTCGTGAACACGGGAATATACGTCGTGAACAAGAGAATTTTGCATCTCATTCCCGACGGATTC
>CAKRAY010000123.1 GCA_934296355.1 uncultured Clostridia bacterium | reverse complement strand
CGCCTATTCCGACCACCTTTCTGCGAGTTCCGTTTATAGTAGCCCATGCGGGGATCACAACCGATTTATCTTTTCCCGAATAGCCCGCGACTATACAATCGTTGCCCGCTAACTTGTATTCCAAGCCATCGCTACCTACGTTTATATCTACATAATCGGCATAAAAAACCATTTCCGTAGAAACGTTTAACTTATACGGAAACTGCACGTAAACTTTATTGCCGTCACGTTTAACGTACCATCCGATAAAGTGATAATCGTCCGCTTGGCTAACGCCTTCGCAGTACGCGTCGTTTAGTTCTTCGATACTTATCGCTTGATCCAATTCATAATCTACCGACTTTCTCGTAAACGAATCGGAATATTTACCGTTCTTGTACTCTCTATAAACAAATGTTATCTCGCAATGCTCCGCTTTGTAATACGCTACAAACTTCTCATCGTTGATTTTTTTCCACATACTGAACGTATGTCCGTCGATGTTAGGTAGACTCGGATAAACGTTTTCGCCTTTTTCGTCTCTTGCCAAGGTAACTTCTTTTATTAACGTCTCGTTTCCGTTAATGTCATAATAATACGAAACTTTATAGGTGTCCGATTGATATTCGGCCTTTAACCTCATATCTTTTTTTATTCCCTCGATCGAAGCGTTCAGCCCGGTATCCATATCTATCCAGCCGACAAAAGTGTAACCGCTTTTTACCGGATAATTCGGTTGTTTCGCTCTACCGTTTTCCTTTACATATTGAACGGAAATCTGCGTTTCGCCGTCTTCATCGTAAAAAACAACTTTGTACGTTTTTGCCGCGCTGTCGTCGTACAACTTCAACAGGAACGTATATTCGTGTTTTCCATAAACGATTGTAATACTGTTAGTGCCGGCTTTACTGAGTTTTTCTTTATCCTTGGACTTTATCATACTTAACGTCAAAGGAATCTCTTTCTCCTCGCCCGCGACGGTATTGCCGTATTCGTCGACAGTATCCACGTACTTAACAATAACCTTGATATCGGAAATATCGAACGTACTCAAAGGAAAACCTTCGAAATCTTGCGATAATATTTCGTCGCGAACTCTTATAGACTCCATTTTCGAGTAATCTATTTCGTCATCGCCGCCTTGACCGGAGCAAGCCATCATTGTGACGCTTAACGCAAAAATAAGCATTAACATTAATAAGAATCTAATTTTTTTCATACCAATACTTCCACTATCCATAATTATTTTTCCGTCGCTATATTTTTTGCTTTTATGCACCGATATACTTGAACCCGGCATAAAGTTCGATATCTCTTCCCTCGACCGTAAGTTCCGCTACTATTTCGCTTGTAACGAGTTGCGTAAGTTCCGCGTCGCTAAACCAGCCGTAGAATGCGTAACCGGGTTTAGCGGTTGCCTCTATTCTAAAAGTACTTCCCGAAACGTAAAGATAACGGTCTATAAGTTCCTTACCGTCTATGGTCACGCTTCCCATCGTCATATCCGCGCTCTTCACGGTTACGTTTCTTATAATCGTCTTGTCTTTTGTGAAAACGTCGTATTCGACTCCGTATTTATAAGTCGTATTCGTAAGTTTTTCGTATCTATTGTCCGCATTAAGCAAATAAGCGTCCGAAGGATACTCGGTCGTATGCTTTGCAAAGACTGCTTTTACCGTGCTTAACAAACCGAATGCATCTCTTGCCGCAGTCGTAATATCAATATTGTCGATATACACGTCTTTCAGCGCCGTGCATTTATTAAACGCCTTAACTCCGATATCGGCAGTTGCGATTCTGACGCTTTCTATTGCGGATTGAGCGAACGCATATTCGCCGATTTTTTGAACGCTTACCGGCAGATCGATAGATTGGAAACCGGCTTTATAAAATGCGTAGCCCGCAAGCGAAGTCACTGTGAATTCTTGGCTGCCGCGATATACCGACTCGACTACATATGCGTCAACGGTTTTTGCCGTAGGATATGCGACCAATTCGGCAACGTGTATGCCTGCGCTTGAATCCAAACTAAACAAAACGCCGTTTCTATCGAGGTATGTTTCGTTCATGACGTCGACAATAATATTTTCTAATTTCCCGCAATCGACAAATGCGTAATTTCCTATTGAATTAACGTTCTTGCCTATTCTTAGTTCTTCAATCGAACCGCAAAATCTAAACGCGGATTCCCCGATTTTTTCCATACTGTCAGGTAGACTAATTCCGATAAGATTTGTGCAACCGTAAAATGCGTAATCGCTTATTTCGTTTACCTTTAATACTTCTACGGTTTTTAGCGTAACGGGTACGAACGAGTTATTCATATTGAATTTCGGAGCGCCGAATAACGTTCCTAAAACGCCGCCGAACGGCAATGCCAATTCTTCGAGCGTCTCGCATCCTAAAAGCGAATTGACTTTTACGTCTTCTACCGACTCGCCGAAAGTCAAACTCTTTATAGCCGCGCAGTTTAAGAAAGCGTTTTCTCTTACAATACCGCGGGAAACGGAAACTTCGCTGATTGTCGACGGCACGACGTTTGCGCCGTCTTCCGGCGTATCCGCGCCGAATATGTAACCGAAGAACGAATTGGCGTTAATCGTTTCCCCTACAAAAGGTATGGATACGCGTCTAAGACTATCGCATCCGTAAAACGCTCCAAAGCCTATTTCGCGTAAATTTTCTCCGTTAAGGTCTATATCTCCCAAGTTTTGACACATTGCGAACGCATACCTACCTATTACGGTTACTTTTTTGGTTATCGTAAAGTCGATTAAGCCTACTCCATAAAAAGCATAGTCCTCTATCGTCGTTAAATCTTGCAAATCCGCTAAATTAATATTTTTTAAGTTATTTGCTTCGTAAAACGCCCTTTCGCATAACGCCGTAACGGTGTTAGGTAAAACTACGGTTTCGCCATCGTATAAAGCAAATGCATTTTTTCCTATATTGCTTAACGTTGTTGTCCCTAAATCTATGCTTGCGGTAACTTTGCCGAAAGCATATTCCCCGATTGTCTTTACCGAAGCCGGAACGATTATCCTATCCAAATTATCGCAGTCGAAAAACGCATAATTTCCGATTTCCGTTACGCTTACGGGAATCTCAATATGATCGCCCTTATAGCCTGCAAAGGCATATTCGCCTATAGCGTTAATCGTATTGTTCTCCGCCCAATCGATTTTTCCGGTCACTCCGTTAAAAGCATTTTTTCCGATCCGCCTTACTCCGCTCGGGATTTTCAAAGAATTGCCTTTATATCCCACAAAAGCGTTTTCGGGTAATTCTTCGATTAACGTACAATTGTCGAATTCTAATACGTATTCGCTACCATAAAAAACTTCGTCGGCTATATTCTTCAAACCGTCCGGTAAAACTATTGTTTTTACGTTAGGAATGTCGGACAACGCGCGTTTTTCTATAGAAATTACGCTTTGGGGAATAGTCAATTCGTTTCCTTCATACCCTGCAAACGAATATTCTCCTAAAACGCCGATTTGAGAGTTCTCGCTATTTATCGACGTCGATATTCCTTTGAACGCATATTTGCCGATTGTCTTAATCGAAGCGGGAACCGAGATGGAATTCAACGTTATACATTCCGCAAAGCAATAATCGCCTATTCCGTCGACAACGTATTCTTTTTCGTGTAAAACAACGCGTTGCGGAATAGCGAACGTTTTTGTTTCCTTGGTTTCATTACCGGAATTCGGAAAAGCAATAATTTTCGCTACGGACTCTGCGCCGTCTATCTCGTAAAGCGCGCCGTTTACGGTCATATAATTATCGCTATCGCCGATCTCGATGCCGGCAAGCTTTACGCACCCCGTAAACACTCCCCCGCCTATGAATTCAACGCTTTGCGGAATAGTTGCGATTTCCAACGAACCGCAATAAGAGAACGCCATCTCTTCTATCTTCGATAGGCCGTCGTTAAGAACCAGATTTTCCAATAATTCGCATCGCGCAAAAGCGGTTCTGCCTATCGTTTTCACGGAATTAGGCAATTTAACCGTGGTCAGTTTCTTACAACCGAAAAACGCATTCTCTTGAATTTGCGACAAATTCGCATTTTCGCCGTCGTTCTCGAACAACAATTCTTCTAAATATTCGTTGCCCGCAAAAGCGTTTTTACCGATAATTGTCGTCGTTGCGGGAATAATCACTCGCTTTGCTATTCCCTTATATTCGACGAGTATGGTCCCCACGAAAATCATCGTATCCTCTTTATCGTTGATAAACCGGTTATCGAAAAACGCATCGGGACCGACGTATTCGATTTTGCTTTCATCGATGCGGAACACTTCCAAGTTTACGCAATTCGCAAAAGCGTAACCGTCTATATATGCCAATTTCGATTCTTGCGCAAAGAAACTTGTTAACTGAACGCAATCCGCGAAAGCGCTTTCGCCTATTTCGTATAAACTTGCGCTACCTTCGAAAACCACCGACTTTAGGTTAGCGCAGTTAAAGAAAGTATGGGGCTTTATTTTTTCAAGCCTGCTCCCTTCCGCACATTTTATTGTAGAAACGCATGATTCCGAAAACGCATATTCCCCGATTTCCGATACGAAACGCGGTATTGTTAGATAGAGGTTATGCGTTTCGTTGTCTACACCGTAGAACGCAAACTCGCCTATGTAACTCAATTTGTTTAGATACGATAAATCTATCGACAAAATGTTTTTACAATTATAAAAAGCGTAGCTACCAACTGTATAAATTTTATCGTATTCCATCA
>CAKRAY010000122.1 GCA_934296355.1 uncultured Clostridia bacterium | reverse complement strand
ACCGAGTACGACGTTACGGCGTTGTCTTCATATAATAAGGTATATACGTTCGACCTCGTTAAACATACGCTTAACGTAGACTTCGTCGTACCCAAACACGACGGAACGATAACGTTTGAAAACATAGTGGCGTTTAACAGAATAGAAGACGAGTACGCTAAGGGCAGAGTAAGACCCGAATCGGAAAGCAAGACCTGCAACGTTAAACAAGACGTTACCGCGCCGAACATTGACGTAACGAAGGGTACGTTACCCGAACTGACGAGTTCCGATTGGCACGCGCTCGCAAAATCGGTCAAGGCTGAGATATCCGATAACCTTTCGGGCATCGCCAAGTTGCAACAATGCAACCCCGATACCGGCGAGTTTTACGATAACGTTTATATAATAAGCACCGACGACCGCGGCAGTACGTTAAACGGAAAATTCGTATTAAACGACGATAATTATTATAGAGCCTATAATATGAAAGCGGTAAACGGCGATCCGAACTTCATGAAGGAAGACGGCTTAATCTATCTCGATAAACGCATTTCTTATACGATTGTCGCGATTGACGAAGCGGGCAACAAAGCAGAACTGGCTTTTACGCCCAACATTGACGAGAAGAAAGCGGAATTATCCAACCTTACCGTATACACGAACGGCGACGGCAACGTATACAAACAAGGCGAAGACAGCATTAAAGTCGAGTGGTTAAAACACGTTTCTACCGATAACTTCACGCCCGTAAATTGGGCTAACGATTATTTCAAAGTCACGCTGAAAGTCACTTACGGCGAGGGCGGATACGTGCTGCAAAGATACGAAGCCGACAGAGAGCAAGACTTAGGCGCGCGTTCCAACGCTTGGATAAACGCGAGCGGCTACGTTATCGCGTCTACCGTAAGCAATTCCGACGGCACGAAGACGGATTCCTTAGAATACTATATCGGTAAGAACGACCGGTCGCTCTATAAATATTTCCGCTTCAGAGCGCTCAGTAAGGGCGAATTGACCGAACTCGGTTACGACGGCGGCACGAGAGCCACGCTCGACGCTACGGGCAACGCGTATAGACTGAGAATATCGATCGTAGACTCCGTAGAAAAAGCGGATAGAAAAGCGAGAAACGATAAATACGGCATAGACGGCGAGTACTTCTATAAGAACTTAGGCGCGCGTCAAGATACCGACTTGCTCGCTATGGACAGGGCTAAACCGTCGCTTAGCGTCAAGAACGTTATCAAAGATACCGACAAAACGTACGGCGCGGCGGTAAACGGCGGCACCGAATGGAAGATAGGTAACGATTGGGCGGCAATCAACGCCGTTGCCGAAGTCGGCGGTTCGAGCGATTCCGACTTCACGAGCGGTAGAGCGTTCTTCTATCGTACCTACACCGGCGGCGCGTGGTCCGATACGTTTATGGTATTCAGAGGCATAATCTATAAATACGGCAAAGACGTAACCACGGGCGAGTACGGCTGGATAAATCAACAAGCGGCGAGCGATAAACTCAACGTCGGCGATACTTACGGCATGAGAACCGACTTAAAGACGAATAGATTCGGCTTAGGCAGTATAACGTGGACGGTAAGCGACAGCACGAACAACGAAGTTTACGAAATCTACACGATTAACGGCGCGGGCGAAGAAAGCAACCGTATAAGAATCGGACATATCGAAAACGAAGGCGACTCCACGCAAGTCGTTTACGGCGTAAAGATAGATATTATCGACCCGAGATTCGAAGTTATTACCAGAACGACCAATAAGGAATTCGTAGGCGACGCCATGAGTATTCAAAGCGAGTTGGATAGCGAGTTCAAAGCGTCGTTAATGAACGGTTACACCAATACCGGCGACGCCAAGTTCACTAAGGCGAACACCGTTATGGTCGCTATCAGTCTCGACGCGGTAGGATATAGCGGTATCGACATAATGTACGACGGTAAAGTCTTCGCGCATATAGATTACAAAGAAAAACTCGAAGAAACCGACAAAGTCAAGTATTACTATATAGACGCCAACGGCGAAAACGAGCAAGATATCATACTCGTTTCGGGCGCGAACAGAAACAGCGGACACAAGATCGTTCACCAAAGAATAGACAACACCACGCCGATACTCTACGTTAAGGGCGTTACCGCTACCAAAGCCACCAACTGGGGCTGGAACTCTTCCACTACGATGAAGAACTTGTATACCGACGAAGTCGAGTACTGGTATACGAGCGACGCTACGATAGACTTCGGTATCGGTATCATAGAAAAGGGCGTGTTCCAAGCGCGTAACCCGTACAGCGGATTCGTTATCGAGTATAGAATTATCGACAAAGCGACCAATAAGGTAAAAGTCGATTGGACGACGCTCGGCAAGAACGTTACCAGAAAAGTCATCGAAGAAGCGAGCGGCGACAGATACGTATTCAGAATAACCTCCAACCCCGAGGGTATCGATAACGGTATGAAAGATAAATACGACCATATCGAGTACGAACTCGGCAAAGAGATTAGGGATAACCAAAACAGATTGACGTACGTTAACGACGTTAACGAAGATATTCTTAACGTAGCGGGCGTTACGCCGATAACGGCGCACGTTATAGCGAACGGCGCGGGCGACTACGCCGACGGCAGTTACTTCTACGATTTCTATATCAACAGTAACGACTTCAACTACAATTACGAAAGCAGAGTGTTCTTAGGTAAAGACACCTACGACGTCAATACCGATAAATTCGGCAGTTACGTCGTCGAGCGTTACGAAAACGGCGTAGGCTTTGTGCCCACGACCGTCGGACAAATATTCAAATACGGCGACGTTTTGAGAATCAGATATACGGCGTATAACGACAAAGACTTCTATCAGTTCTACACTACGAGCAGTCATAGGAACAATTCCGAATCGTTCCGCGAAGACGTGCTTGCGGATAGTAGAAAAGATAAGAGTTTGGAATCGAGCGGCGAGTTCCTTATCCAGTTCAGATGGGATAACGTTTCGCTCATAGCGGACTACATCGCGGAAGTGGAAGTCGAATACGGCGACGACGTGTTCTTCTTGCAAGGCGCGACCGACGACGAGCAAATCGGCACGACGGGTAAAGCGTCTTACGAATATTTGTATCGCGATTCGTCGGGTAATGAGTATAAGTCGACGATCGTCGTACAACTCGAATATACGTATAGACATAACGGCTTATCCCACGCCGCGGCGACGAAGGAAGAACTTCGCGTGGTAGACGCTTACGTCGTAACCGCCACGGTAACGCAAGGCACGGGTAACTTCAGAACGAAGAACCCCGAAAAGAACTTCGTAGTTAAATACTTCGACGAAGTGACCGTAGGAAGTCAGGTTTACTTCTGCGTTTACTCCGCTAAGGACTTCGGTTACGTCGATAACGAGTACTACGACCTCTTTAACGACGCGCCTCTACTAAAGAGTTACAATAACGGTAAGTTTAAGTTAAATAACGATATCGCCTTAACCGTAAACGAAACCCTCTCCGGCGAGTTTAACGGCAGTTTCGACGGTAAAGAGAACAAAATAACGCTGATTGGCGGCGCGATTAACGGAACGTTCGGCTTGTTCGAAACGGTCGGCAAGAACGCGACTGTTTGCAACCTTACGGTAGAGGGCGAAGCGAACGATAAGGTCACGATAGACGCGGATAACGCGCAAATCGGCTTGCTCGCCGCGGTTATGAACGGTACCGCTTATAACGTTTCGGTAAAAGCGGACGTAGAAATCGCGCGACTCGGCGTGAGCGGCGAAACGAGTAACTTCGGCGGCGTATTCGGTAAGGTAACCGCTACGGCGAAGATAGGCGGCGTTAAGGGAACGGTTTACAGCGACGTGAGAATTACCAATAACGGTAGCAGGGCGTTGACCAACGCCAACGTATCCGCTTTCGTAGGTAAAGTGGAAAGCGGCGCGCAATTAAGCAGCGCGTACGTGTTCGGCGAAGTAACTATATATAACGCGTCGGGCGTTAACGTAGGTATCGTATACGGCGATATCGACGTCGCGGATTACACGACGGGCGGCGCGGAAGTAGCGTACTTCGATAAAAACACGTTCTACAACGACGAAACGGTAACGGGCGTAAGCAATTCCGTCGCTTCGCAAACGGCTAAACTTAACGCGAGAGCGATGGGCTACGAAGAGTTTGCCGAGTCTTCGCTCAAAGTAGGCGGTCTGAGCGTAAAAGAGTCGATATTGACGAGATTATACGGCGACTTCGGCTTGACCTATACCGCCGCGGCGGCAAACGGCAAGGGTACCGAAAACGAACCCTTCGTAATTCCTACGAGCGTAGACGAAAACGGCTCGGTTAAATCTATCGGACTCAGAAACTTGAAAGTCGTAGATAATTATATGAACTTGCACTTCTTGTTGGACGATACGAGCGGCGAGAAATTCGACGCGTCCGACGTAATCGGAGAAATTGCAATTCATAAAGTATTCAACGGCAGTTTGACTTCGCTCAGCGGCAATTATATGCAATTCGATAACTTGGGCGGCGCGGTCGGCGCGTACGCAAACGAACTCTTCGGCTTGTTCGGAAGATTAAACGGTAAAGTAAGCAAAATCGTGTTCGGCAATATCGGCATTAACGTAAATTACGTCGGCGAGAACGAATTCCACGCCGGTTTGGTAGCGGCAATCGGTTACGAAAACGCCGAAGTAAGCGACGTTATCTTTATAGGTACGGAATCGATAAAGAGCGTGGCAAAGGTCTATGCCGGTACCGTGTTTGGTAAAGCGAACGGCAGCATGGTTTACGACGTGTTCAATAT
>CAKRAY010000121.1 GCA_934296355.1 uncultured Clostridia bacterium | reverse complement strand
ATAAGAAGTAAACTGTGATATTTGATTTTGAAGCCCGTTTTCAAGCAAATAAAAAAAGAAATGGATTACAACGATAACGGAGGCGCAGTGTTTTTGGGTTTAGAAAAAATTGTCGTAAAATCACACGGAAGTTCTAAAGCAAAAGCCATAAGGAACTCCATATTGCAAGCCAAAGAAGCGGTTGATAAGCATGTAGTCGAGAAAATAGCGGGATATATGCAAAATGTTTTGTGACCTTAACGACGTAGAAAAAATAATCGGTTACGTTTTCAAAGATAAAGGTTTGCTTACGCAAGCGTTCACGCATTCGTCATACGCCAACGAGCATAAACAAAGTAGAGATTACGAACGTCTGGAATACATAGGCGACGCTACTCTCGGGTATATTACGGGCGTTTTATTGTACGAAAGATTTCCTTGCGACAAAGAAGGAAGTTTATCGAAAAAAAGGGCGAATTTAGTCAGTGCGGAAACTTTATCGAAGGTTATCGACGAGTTGGGTTTGATTAAGTACATGCGAGTAGGACAAGGGACAATAGAAAAGGACGTTTTCTTATCGCAAGATATAAAGTGCGACCTTTTCGAATCGATAGTCGGCGCAATATTAATGGATACAAATAAGAATATCGACGCCGCCGCTAAATTCGCTTTAAAGTATTTACAGCCGTACGTCGATTCTCCTATAATCGACTATACTTCGTTAACTTATGAGTATTGCGCAAAAACCGGGAAAAAAATAGAGTTCAAAGAGGTAAATGCTCCGAACGGAGAGTTTGCGTTCGAACTTTGCGTAGAAAATAAAACGATTTGCGTCGGGCGAGGACATAATAAACAGTCGGCAAAAAAAGCGGCGTGCGAAATTTTTTATAAGAAATATATAAAATCGGTGTGAGCCGATTTTTTTTTGCATAAAAACACTTGACAAAGGGTAGAATAGTGATATAATGGTGTTAGCAGTCGAGAAGATAGAGTGCTAACAGCGAGTAAGGCTAATTGCCAAAGGAGAAAGATATTGAAAGATAAATTATCCGAAAGGAAACAAAGAATACTTAAAGCGGTAGTCGACGAATATATCGTAAACGCATCGCCGGTTTCCAGCGGAGAAATACAAAACAAATACTTTTCCGACATAAGCAGCGCTACGATTCGTAACGAACTTTCCGCGTTGGAAGAGATGGGATATTTAATCCAACCGCATGTTTCCAGCGGGCGTATTCCGTCTAAACTCGCTTACGCTTTATATGTAGATAAGTTTGTAGAAAAACAGACTTTAACAAAGAAAGAGATCAAACTTATCGAGGAAACGTTCAATAGCAGATTCTGCGCGATAGAAGACGTAGTGAAAGCTACGGCAAAAGTTATAAGCGACGTAACCAATTATACTTCGATTATAGTGTTAAATAACGACATCAGCGCCGTTGTAATTAAAGAGGTAAAACTCGTAAAGTTGGACTTACACAGAACGCTTGTGGTTATTATTACCGATAACGGTATAATTCACGATAAAATCGTCAGAGTTAACAGCGAATTGACGGATCAGTTCGTTAGCGACGCAAACGTTTTTATAAATAGAGTGTTTAGCGGTAAAGCGGTTGGCGAAGTCGAATTAAGCGCGGAAGAAGTCGATAACGAACTTGCAATGTTTAGAGAACTTGTAGAAAGTATTATGGCAATACTAACTTCATACGCTAATAGTAACGACTCCGTATTTATGGAAGGACAGAGCAAGTTTCTTAACTCGTCAGAACAGAGTTTATCTTCGACGCGAGACTTTTTGGAAGTAATAGATACTACTGAAAAATTAGTCGGTATAGTGGACGGAGTAACCGAAATAGGCCTTAGCGTCAAAATAGGAAAAGACGAAAACGGCGGTATCGATAATTGCGCGATAGTAACTGCCAATTACAAATACAACGGTAAAGACTTAGGCTGCGCCGGGGTTATAGGTCCGGAACGAATGAATTACGGAAAAGTAATAAGCGTCTTGGATTATATAAAAAAAGTTCTCGGAAAATTTGAAGGAGGAGGTATAGATGGCAAAAAAGAATAACGATAACGTTGAAGAAACCGTGGAGCCGATCGTAATATCCGAAGATGAGCAAAGCGACGTTGCGGTAGAAAGCGAAAACGAATTACTAGCAAACGCAAATAAGCAAATCGAAGAGTTCAAAGATATCACGTTAAGATTACAAGCGGAATTCGACAATTATAGAAAGAGAAATAATGAAAGCGTAAGAATTGCAAGAAACGACGGAATAAATGAAATAATAATTGCATTGTTTCCGATAATTGATAATTTCGAAAGAGCGATAAGCGCTATAAACGACGAGGGAACTCGTAGCGGAGTTGAATTGATTTTCAAACAGATTACGGCGTTGCTGGCCAAATATGAAGTTGAAGAGATTCTTGCGCTCGGAGAAGAGTTTAACCCAAAATATCACCACGCGATAGCGCAATGCGAAGACGCAGAAAACTCTAACAAAGTCGTAGAGGTCTTCCAAAAGGGTTATAAAAGAAAAGATAAAGTACTTAGACCTGCAATGGTTAAAGTGGCTCAATAAATATGAATAAATAAAAAAGGAGATAATAATTATGTCAAAGATTATAGGTATTGATTTAGGTACGACAAATTCATGCGTAGCCGTTATGGAAGGCGGTGAGGCAGTAGTAATACCCAACGCCGAAGGCGCCAGAACGACTCCGTCGGTAGTTGGTTTTTCCAAAGACGGTCAAAGGTTGGTCGGACAAGTTGCTAAAAGACAGGCGGTTGTTAACCCCGAGAAAACCATTTCGTCTATTAAAAGGGAAATGGGTACTTCTTATAAAGTAAATATCGACGGGAAAACATATACGCCGCAAGAAATTTCCGCTATGATTCTTGCTAAGTTAAAGACCGATGCAGAAGCATACCTCGGTCAAAAGGTAACGCAAGCGGTCATCACAGTTCCCGCATATTTTAGCGATAGTCAAAGACAAGCGACAAAAGACGCCGGCAAGATAGCGGGTTTGGAAGTTTTGAGAATAATTAACGAACCTACTGCGGCGGCGTTAAGTTACGGATTGGATAAAGACAAGAATAGTCAGAAGATTTTGATATACGACCTTGGAGGCGGTACGTTCGACGTAAGTATTCTCGAACTCGGAGACGGTGTTTTTGAAGTTCTCGCAACAAACGGTGACACAAGACTCGGCGGCGATGATTTCGATAATGAAATTATGAAGTGGATTGTATCCGAATTCAAAAAGGATAACGGTATCGACTTATCTACTGATAAAATGGCTATGCAAAGAATTAAGGAAGCGGCAGAAAGAGCGAAGATTGAATTGAGCGGCGTACAAAAAGCGAATATTAACTTACCGTTCATTACTGTCGGCGCTAACGGTCCTTTGCATATTGACTTAGACCTTACTAGAGCGAAATTCGACGATATGACGTCTTACCTTGTAAAGAAGACGCTCGGACCTACGAACCAAGCGCTCAAGGATGCAGGACTTACCACCAAGGATATAGATAAAGTCGTGCTTGTAGGCGGTTCGACCCGTATACCCGCAGTATGCGAAGCGGTAAAACAACTTATCGGCAAAGAACCCTATAAAGGAATTAACCCCGACGAATGCGTCGCGCTCGGCGCAGCGATTCAAGGCGGTGTTTTAGCGGGAGACGTTAAAGACGTATTGTTGCTCGACGTAACGCCGTTATCGCTCGGTATCGAAACGATGGGCGGCGTATTTACGAAACTAATCGATAGAAATACTACGATTCCTACCAGAAAATCGCAAATTTTCAGTACGGCGGCAGATAATCAAACCAGCGTAGACATTCACGTATTGCAAGGCGAAAGAGCAATGGCGGCAGACAATAAAACGCTTGGCAGATTCGAACTTACCGGAATACCTCCGGCAATGCGCGGAGTTCCTCAAATCGAAGTTACTTTCGATATAGATGCTAACGGAATAGTAAGCGTAACGGCGCTCGATAAGGGAACGGGTAAAACCAATAATATTACCATTACCGCGTCGACCAATCTTACCGAAGAAGATATCGATAAAGCGGTAAAAGAGGCTGAAAAGTACGCCGAAGAAGATAAGAAACGTAAGGAACTTATCGAAATGAAAAACAATGCGGAGCAACTCGTACTTGCGATAGACAAAACGCTTAGCGAATCCGCAGATAAGTTATCCGAAGAAGATAAACATACTTTGGAAACGGCGAATGCGGAAGCGAAAAAAGCGTTGGAGACGGCGAATACAGTTGAAGAAATCAAAACCATTACCGAAAATTTAAGTAAAGCAACTAATCCTATCTTTACTAAACTTTATCAACAAGCGCAAGCAGAGAACGCTAACAACGGCGGTAACGGCGGAGCAGACGACAGTACCATAAATATTAATCCTGACGACATTAAGTAATATGGCAGACAAAGATTTATATGCAATATTGGGAATAAACAAGAATGCGAGTGCGGACGAAATAAAGTCCGCATATCGCAGTCTTGCGAAAAAATATCATCCCGATTTATATGCAACTGCTTCCGAATCCGAAAAAAAAGCGGCAGAAAGCAAGTTCAAAGAGATACAACACGCATATGAAGTATTAAGCGACCCCCAAAAGAAGGCTGCTTACGATCAATACGGAAGCGAAGACGGTCCCACTATGAGCGGTTTCGGCGGTAACGGCGGAGGCTTTGGAGGGTTTACCAATTTTTCGGGTGAAGGCTTCGACGGATTCTTCTCAAATATTTTCGACGCGTTTACCGGTGGAAACAGAGGCGCAACTTCTCAACAGGAAGACGGAGCCGAC
>CAKRAY010000120.1 GCA_934296355.1 uncultured Clostridia bacterium | reverse complement strand
ACGCCATTCTTCTTCGTCTTCCGGGAAAGCATTGCCACCCTCCCATTTACGCTTATCGAATTCAATCATTTTCTTTTTATCTCCTTAATTACTTTTTTAGATATATCACTGTTTTCTTTTAAATCGTCGCTAATATAAACTTTTTTTCCCGGTCCCATAACAACATGTAACATAGGAGCAATGGGATAGACTTGCAATTTTTTCCGGGTAAATGCAAATAAAAACTTTTTCATGTGAAAACTCCTAAAAAATATGTTTGTAAACATTATAACAAAACTATAGTTCTAAATCAAGTCAATTTAGAAAAAAAGTTCTATGATAAAAATATGACTTTTGGTTTAATGCTTAAATCATTGATGATAGAGAATAAGATTACGCAACAAGAATTGGCTTCACGTATCGGAGTATCGCAAAGGGCGGTTTCTAAATGGGTAAATCTTCAGTCGGAACCTACGGAATCGGCTATCGTTGCTTGCGCTAAATACTTCAATGTTACGTCAGATTACATTTTAGGACTTGAGGACGAAAGCGGTAGAAAGTATACCGTTAATACGAGCGTACATAATAATTTCGGGAACATTAACTTTCATAACAAATAGTATTGACAATCTTTTTTTTGGGGAATATAATTAATATAGAAACAAGGGTGATACCGATAACGGTTAACCAAAATCCTTAGTTATAAAAATAACCGCGACTTTGGAGAGGGGCGGTTATTTTTTTATGTCGAACAATCTATATACTATTATAAGTAAAATGATAAGATAAATAATATCGGACATAGATATCACCCCCTTTGGCTTTTCGCCGGGAAGTGTTAACCGTCACAAGAATCACCCTTGCTTATCTATTATACCTAATTTTAAGCGCATTGTAAAGTAATACTCTGTCAATGTTTTTCTTCCTTTTTAGGCTTTCTTTTTTTCATAAGCCGCGTAAGGTCGTTAAAGAAGTACGAGTTCATGCTCTCCATTTCCGCAAACGTTGCTTTCTCGCCCTCGAACTCCGGAAGATCGGCTACGCCTTTGTTACTTCTCTTGACTTTCTCTTCGAAGAATCCGGAAAAACAGTCAGTAGAGAAACGTTTCGAATATATTTTTTTGTTCATAATGAAGTACCGCCTATCGACAAAAAGTCCGTCTTGCTTTCCGTCTTCAATCTTTATTCCTAACACCTTAAACCCGAACGTGTTGTAGGTCCTAACGTAGTAAGCATGGAACTTCGCATAAATCGTTTTGAATATATAGTTAAAAAGAGTTTGATTACCTTTTGTATAGCGGTACTTAATGTAGTACTTTTCGAACAACCGTTTAAGTATCGAATGAATTACTTCTTCGACGAAAAATAACGGCATGGCAAGCCTTTGTTCGGTACTGCTTTCGATATGAATAATCTCGGACAAGTCTTTCGCATCGGACCCCCACGAGGAAGGTCGTTGCTCGTCAACGAACACCTTAACGAACGGCACGTTGTCTATCGTTGCGCTGTGACGTATCATTTTTAACCAAGCATTGAACATGTCGTTCTTTTGGTTAGTTTCGTCCGTTCCTTTTTTTACTTCTTTTAACTCTAAGGCGTTCTGACGTTCCTTACCTATCTCCGTTATAGCGACCACGCCGAACTCGAAGTAATCGTTGTCGTTTTCCTCTATAAGGCGTTTGCCGAGCCTTAGCGCGTCGAAGTCAAGTATATGAGAATGTCGACTGTGCGAGCCTATATACCTCGAATCGCGCTTGAAGAAATCGCTATTCCATAACGGGAAGTTCCCCAAGTCTTGAATCAGCATGTCCGTACGTATGGAGTAATTCGACTGAATGAAAGACGAAATCATTATGTATAGCATGTAGGCTTGTACGTAGTTATATAAGACTTCCCAAATGTCCTTTACGTAAAGCGCGTTGTTATAGGTCATACCGTATCTCCGGAAGTTGTAGCCGAAAAGGTTATAACTTACCGGGCGTTTAAGAAACTTCTTCTTTTTACTCTCAACGAACCTACGCGCGGTGGTTAGGTTATATATGCTATGATTGCGTATCGCGCGTTTAACGGCGTTCTCGAAGTTTATCCAAGGAAAGAAAGGGAACATAAGGTCGTTCTCTAAGATAATCTTATAGGCTAAATCTCTTAACATAACGTCAACAGATATAGCCATATCGGTAAGCAGCGTAGTCTTGCCTAAGCCCATTTTGGCGCAAATCAAAGTTACAATCGGTCGTTCGTTAATGAAACCCCGGTTCATAAGTTCCATATGCAATAGGTTATCGTAACCGCGATTTTTACGGACCTTGTTAATGATAAGCAAGCCGAAGAGTATCCAGAGCGGTACCGGAACGAACTTAATCATAACGGATAAATCGAGCATTAACTTATACGCTTGAATGTATAAATGTCCGATATCAAACGTTGATACGAAGTAGAAATAGTAAGCGAGTACATCCATAACTACCGTTGCTAAATTAAAGTGGAACGCCCATATTACCGCCCATATAACGTAGTAAATGCGATACTCGTTCAAAAACGCGAAAAAACCTTTTATCCAAGACTTTACCGGGCGATATGTATAATCTGATATCTTTTTGAAAATCTTTAACGGTTTCGTCTCTTTTCCATAATCGTTATTTGGTTTCCTCAGCATTTTTACAAGCGGTATACTTACCGGAACGATTAATACTAAAGAAAGCGTTATCAGAACAAATATTTTTAACGTGCTTGCCGTACTCGTAGCAAGATAGCGTAAGAATTCCTTAAATACTTCTATATCGCCAAACTTCTCGAAGAACGCTACGAAAGAGGTCTTAAAAAGTTCCCAGTCTTTGGGAACTTTGTCGGATATGGTAAACGGCATGTTCGACAAATCATTTACACTCGGGATGATAAGCGTTGCTACGTCGAAGAGGTCACAAAACGTGTACGCGATACTTAACCCAAAGTCTTTACATGCTTCGAAAAATCGAGGGAACGCGTAAGGGAACGCGAACGCGCCCCATAATATAAAGCCTAATGTTATAAATATAGATATATAATGGCGGTAGTCAAGGTCTTTGAAAAATCGCCGTATATTAGTTCCGGTAATCTTTCTCATAGCGTTTTACCCACAAAAAAACCGTAGCGGACCAAGAATATAAACGCGATAATACCTAATATCAAGGCTATAAACTTAATAACGTTTTTCATGCGCCGAAGAACCCAAATATCCATTTTAATAACGCAATTATAGCAGCTACAAACGCTCCCGCGCCGACAAAGCCTACGCATATCCAAAGGGTTTGCCACACGCCCGTAGCGACCCTCACGGTTGTACCGAAGATTTTAAGAGTATTGACGTTCTTTTTTAATTCTTTTTGCTTTGACGTAGCCGCGGAATTGCTTTGTTTTTTATCGTTGTTTTTGATAGTCTTTTTCATAGTTAACCCACCATAATTTTAAATGTTTCCAACAACTTTACCGCGCCGTATATAAGCCCGGTAGCGAAAGCCAGACCGCAAACAATTATAAGTACACGTGAAGCAACAAGGGTAACGTTTAGAATTTTGCCTTTGTTTTCCTCTTTAATCTCGCTTGCGCTTTTTTTAGGTTGCATTTTTTTGTTGTTCGCCATAAATAACTACTCCTTAACGTCTATATTTTTTTATTTTGCGTACGTTCCTTGCCGTGTTCCTTGCACGCACCCAACGTACGACTGTGGATATAACTTTTGCTAAGATAATCAACCCGAGAACAACCGCTAATATGAAAAGAATTAGCTTAAGCAGGTTTAACGTCGTAGGCGGCGCGGTAAAATCGTTTATTATGTCTATTGGGCTCGATACGACCGGGATAACTTTATATGTACCGTCGCTGTTAAACGTAAGTTCGATAATGTCAAAATCGAGGAATACCGTTTGACTTGCGACATACGTATCCGCTTTATCCTCGGAAACTCCGGTTCTTCCCGCCGGCGCGGTGAAGTAGTCGGTGTTAGCAAAGCGGAACAATATAACGTGATTACCTTTGGCGCTTTCCGCGTAATAATATGCGCTTAAGTCTTCGACATCGTTCTGGTTGATAAGTAACGTTTTCGATATATCGCTCTTAGTGCCGAACAAATCACTTGCTTGTAGTTCATATATCGGGGAGACGTTAGTCATACCCTCGTCGGTTTTAGGCTTAGAAAAGCCAAAATCCCATAACTTATCCCACCAAGAGTGGTTACTGTCATAAGAGTTAAGATTGAAAGTGTCCGCTAAATCTACAGTTTTGTCGTTGTAACCCATAGTACGACCTTCGTCTACGGAGTCTTCGAAGAGGTCCTTACTGATATCGCGCCCATTACAATCGATATATCCGTTCCCGAGACTGTTACGGTATTTGTATATGTAATCGGCAACTTTAGTCCCGGCTACGCTCCCGGCAGTAGGTTTACTATATAAAAAATCAAAAACCTTATCTTCGTCCACGGATTCCGAGTAAAATACAAAAGGCAACATAGCAGAATGTTCCGAAACATGTACGTTAATAGTATCGGGTATCATAAAAGAAGTGCCTTCTTTAATGTTGTAAGCCCAATCATAATTCTTAGTAACATTGTATGTAACGGTAGGACCTATAACGGGTGTCCTTATCTCGGTAAGTCCGCAATAAACTTCAAAAGGCACGTTGTCGGAGTGTTCTCCAACGTCTATACCCGTATACCTTAGCGCAGTGTTATAAAACTCTTGATTGCTTGTTACCATGGCTTTTTTAGTCTTAAATTCCCACCACTCGGCGCGAATTTTTTGCAAAAAGCCGTTTTGCTGATACACTCTATCCGGTATTGAAAAATATAC
>CAKRAY010000119.1 GCA_934296355.1 uncultured Clostridia bacterium | reverse complement strand
TCGTCGCAATACCTATCATTATCTTGCTCTCCGTCGCGACGAAAAGCAAGACTTTTCTCGGATTGCTCCTCTTCCCCTAAAAACAGTCTGCTTTTAGGGGTGCCCCATTTTCCTACGCTCGGTTTTCGTAAGAAATCAACGCACCTTAGTCACTCCCACGCGAAGAAGAGCGGTTGCAAATATTACGAATATTTGCTATACTTTATCGGTGAGGTATAAAAAATGATTAAATGTTCTAATTGCGGGCATGACTGCGAAGAAAAATCTTTTTGTCCTAACTGCGGTTTTTACAACAAGCGACAAAAAGACGTTATCGTGCATACGGATTGCGCGTTCTTCGACGTAAACAATTTGAAAATTAAGCGTATTGCCTCTTTTACCGAATACTTGGCAAAACGAAAAAAGAAGTTGACGATTGCGGCGATAGTCGGCGCGGTTTTGCTTACGTTAGGAATCGTCCTCATGGTTCTCGGGTTTACGCTAAAATACGACGATTCGTCCGAAACCGATTGGCAATTATTTACCGTCAATTCCGCGGCGATATGTCTTGTGGCGAGCGTTTGGATCGCGTTGGTTTTCTTTATGAAACTCAAACTATACAGAGTTCTTACGACGAAAGAAACTCCTTACGCCGTTATTTTCGGTTCGATTAACGAACCCCTTACGGTCGTTTTCGGCGACGCGGTATATAAAGTTTCCCCCGCTTCTTCCTGCCCCATTTGCGGCGCGGAAGTTTACTTCGACAAAGACGCGGACAAGCGCGTCGTGCTTGTTTGCGATAAGGATAGAGGCGCGGACACTCACTTTTTCTATTTGGATTTCGTTGCGCTTAAATCCCTTCTCGCTGCGAATAAAGGAGGTTCGGATGCCGGAGACAATTAACCTTTTCGGGTCGGAATTCCCGATTTACTACTTATTCTGGTTTTTAGGCTTTCCCACGGTCGTACTCTTCAACGCGTTTTTTTACCGTAAGAGATACCGCATGGGGAACATAAAAAACGTATTCGTTACCATGCTGGCAATCAACGGCGTTTACAGCATGTTGATGCTGTTCTCTTGGTATTTCCAAAAAATGTCCTTACACGGCGTTAATTTCGTGCGTATCGTCGGCTTTTTGCCGCTCGTGTACGTTCTTACCGCGGTTTTTTCGCGTTCGAGCATAAACAAAACGCTCGATTTTTGCTCGCCCGGCACAAGCCTTTGCAATACCATTGCGCATATCGGTTGCATATTCCCGGGATGTTGTCACGGGTTCGCGATTTCTTCTTATCCGTCGTGGCTGAGTTGGATGGGAATCTACTGTAACGAAACGGGAACGTACACTTTCCCGATACAACTCGTGGAATGTTTCTTCTACGGGCTTATCGCGGTAATTATTCTGATTTGGGCAAAACGCAAAAACTACCACACCGAAGGCAAGGCGTACCCGATATATCTGATACTTTTCGGCGTGGCAAGATTTTGTTTGGAATTCTTAAGAGATAACGAGAAAATCGCCGGACCTTTATCCGAATTTTCGCTTTGGTGTATAGGTTGGGTGGTAGAAGGTATCGTTTGGTTGGTAATACTATATTTTGTAAAGAAAAAAAGACTCGAAACCGAGCGAAAAGCCGCCGAGGCGACCGCTCAAAAACCGGTTTAACGGGAGGTATCATATGGCAAGTTATTTCGATTATCTGTCGGTTCGTCACGACGTACTTGTGCGTAACCTAATAATAAATAAGTTCAAGTTCAAGCCAAAGATGGCTAAGCACGCATTTCTCGCCGCGCTTATTACCGGCGTTTTCGTACCCTTTTACGTTGCGGAAAACGTCTATTACGCTTGCAAGATAAAGCGAGAAAAAGTTAAAGTCGAGAAGCCGGTATTCGTACTCGGACACTGGCGCACCGGCACTACTTTACTTGTAAACTATCTTTCGCGCGACCCGCAATTTTCCTTCCTCGATCCGCTGAAAGCCGTTTCCATAAACACTTTTTTAATCGGAAAAACGCTGTCGAGCCAAGCGCAAAAGGAACTTTTCAGTAAGATGCGCACCTATGACAATATGGAATACAAAGTGGGTTTGCCGTACGAAGAATACGTGGCGTTCGCGTTCCGTTATCCGTACTCCACTTGGACGATGAACCACTTCCCGCAAGCGAAAGATTACTATATTAACTTCGCGTTCGTGGACGAACTTCCCGAAAAAAGAAAAAAAGACTGGCTGAAACATTACGACAAACTTCTTAAAAGAATGGTGCTTAAATGCGGCGACAGATTGCTTCTTAAATCGCCCGACGCCACGGCGAGAAGTTTACTGTTAAAGACGCAATACCCCGACGCCAAGTTCGTCAACATTTACCGCGACCCGTACGTTACCGTACGCTCTACGATAAATCTCTATCAAAAAATGTTCGACTCCTACGGTATGCAAGAAACGCCCTCTTACGAAGAGTTGGAAGACTTCGTAATATCTACTTTTAAGAGAATGTATCTTAAATTTTTCGAAGATATCAAGCATATTCCCGACGAAGATTTTATCGAGTTTAGATTCGAAGATTTCGAACTCGACCCGCTAACTTGTCTTAAAGCGGCGTACGATAAATTCGGTTGGGATTACGAAAAAACCAAAGATTATTTCTCTTCTTACAAGCAGTCGCTCGTAGGCTACAAGAAAAACGAATTTGATTACAAGGAAAGTTTAATTAAGAAAGTTAATGCCGAATTAGGGTTCTATTTCGAGCATTACGGTTACACAAAGAGGGAGATTTAACGGATTTGGACACGCTCGACAGGCTGGAAAGCCGCAGCATATATATACTTAGAGAAGCGTACGCGTCGATAAAAAATCTGTGTATGCTTTGGTCTGTGGGCAAGGACAGCACCGTGCTTCTTCATCTTGCGAGAAAGGCGTTTTTTAATCACGTTCCCTTTCCGCTCGTCCATATAGACACGCACTATAAAATTCCCGAAATGATCGAGTACCGCGACAAACTGGCGCGGGAACTCGGCTTATATATGATTTACGGCGAGAACAAAGAAGCGCTCGACGAAAAACTCACTTTCCCGGACGGCAACGTAACTAGGCTCGTTTGTTGCCGCAATCTAAAAACCGTTCCCCTCAAAAAAGTCGTGGACGGCACTTTCCCGAGATATAAACTTAACCTCGACACCGGTCTATACGAAGTCGACGAAAACGTTACTCCTTTCGACGGGGTTATCGTTGGCGCGCGGAGCGACGAAGAGGGTTCGAGGTCGAAAGAGAGATACTTCTCGCCTCGCGACGAACGCTCCGACTGGAACGTGGACGACCAGCCGCCGGAAATTTGGAACCAATACAAAACCGATTTTCGTCCCGGCACGCACGTTCGTATACACCCGCTTCTCGACTGGACGGAAATAAACGTATGGGAATATATAGACAGAGAAAAAATTCCCACCGTTTCGCTATATTACGACAACGGCAACGGAGAAAGGTACCGCTCCTTAGGTTGCGCGCCTTGCACATTGCCGATAAAATCTAACGCAAAGAACCCTCGCGAAATCGTCGAAGAGTTGCGCTCGGGCGCGCTTAAAGGCGTAGCGGAACGAAGCGGCAGAAGTCAGGACGCCGAAGACGGCGGCGGTTTGGAAACTTTGAGAAAAGGCGGGTATATGTGATATGAACGCGAGCGTAATCGTTACCGCCGGTCACGTCGACCACGGCAAAAGCACGGTAATAGGACGGTTTCTTTACGACGCCGGACTTTTGCCGAAAGGAAAAATCGAGGCGGTAAAAGCGACTTGCGAAAAGAACGCGCGCCCGTTCGAATACGCCTTTTTGCTCGACGCGTTGAAAACCGAACAAGCGCAAGGCATAACGCTCGACGTCGCTCGCAATTTTTTCGAATATAAAAACAAAAGATACGAAGTTTTAGACGCCCCCGGGCATCTCGAATTATTAAAAAATATGATAACCGGCGCGTCGCGCGCAGACGGCGCGTTAATGGTCATAGACGTTTCTCGCGGAATCGAAGCCAATACCAAGCAACATTTTTATTTTCTTAAAACGCTCGAAATAAAGCAAATTTACGTTGCCGTAAACAAAATGGATTTAATAGGTTTCGACGAAAAAATTTATAAGAGTACCGTTGCGAAAACCGAGGACTTTTTACGCGAAATCGACCTTAAAGTTAACGGCTTTATTCCCGTTTCGGGAGTTCTCGGCGACAACGTGGTCAATCGCTCCGAGCGTATGCCTTGGTACGACGGTCCGACAATCGGAGAAGCGTTCGCTTCGTATGCGGAAACGCCCTCGCTTCAAGGCGCGCCTTTAAGACTTCCCGTGCAAGACGTTTATAAATTCACGGAAAACGGCGATTCGCGGCGAATAGTCGCGGGAGAACTCGTTTCGGGTACGATTGCCGTCGGAGAGGAAATAGCCTTTTTACCCTCGGGCAAAAAAACAATCGTTAAAAGCATAGAAAACTCCGCGAACTCGCGCTTAACTACTTTAACTGCGGGTTATCCTGCGGGAATAACGCTTGCCGACGAAATTATCGTAAAGCGCGGCGAAATTATCGTAAACCTAAGCGAGCCGCAACCTTCTATTTGTATGCGATTCTCGGCAAAAATCTTTTGGCTCGGCAAAAATCCTCTTATCGAAGGTAAAGAATATATACTCAAAATCTGCACGCGCAGAGTTTCCGCTCGCGTGGAAAAAATAGAAAAAATCGTCAGCGCGGTAACGCTCGAAGAAAAAGACGGAGATAAAGTAAACAAAAACGAAATCGCCGAAGCGATTATATCCGTAGATAAACCCGTCGTTTTCGACGTAAAAGAATCGATACCCGACACGTCGAGATTCGTAATCGTCGACGACTACGAAATAAGCGGTGGCGGCATAATAAAATCCCCTCTTTGCGACGAGTCTTACGA
>CAKRAY010000118.1 GCA_934296355.1 uncultured Clostridia bacterium | reverse complement strand
CGCTATGGCTTTGGTACTTGTTTTCGCCGCTGTCGTCGGGCTGAACTTTATTCCCGCGATAACCTGGGGAAACTTTACCTTTTCTCTCGGGACCGCTTTACTGTTCATAACGACTTTTTCATTATGGATGTTCCGCGGTTCGTGGAAAAATCGCATATCGTGTTTGCTTATTACCATCGTTCTTGCCGGAGCGTTGTACGGCGCGACCAGGCTTGCGGCTTTCTATAATTCCGCGCTTTGGTCGAGAATAAACGTATATTATGCTCTTATGATCGGTTTTATCGCGTTCCTTCTTACGAGAAACGCAAAATACGGCTTTATTGCCGGCGTTCTGAGCGTTATGGCGGCAACGCTGTTAACTCAAATCGGCGAACCGGTCGTTCTCGACGAAGCGTACTCTTGGAGTATCGTTGCGGGAACGCTTAGTATCGTTATGTTCCAACTCGTTTCGGCAATGATGCCGGCGCGTCCCAACAAAATGAGTTATTACTTCGAAACCGGCAGAATGACCGACCGATAAATCAAACTCTCGAAAGCGAGCGTGAAAACTTTTTTCGCTCGCTTTCCTTATACTCTCTTATATAAATCGAAGATTGCGAAAACCGCCTTTTCTCATAATCGATTTTCTGCGACATAAAATAGAAATAATGAAGAAAATCGCTTTTCACCCTCTTACATACGTATACCTTATTATAATATTGCTTTTCGGACAAGGTATATCTTTGGCGTTTTCTTTACTCGCGCTTTTTTTACACGAACTGACCCATATTTTGACGGCGAAAAAATTCGGACTGACCGCGGAAAAACTTACCGTAACTCCGTTCGGCGCGAATTTATCTTTTGCAAACTCTTTTTCGGGTACGGAAGGTATGATAATCGCGCTTTCCGCGCCGCTTGTCAATATCGCCATTGCGGTCTTCGTCATTGCGCTTTGGTGGATTTTCCCGTCGACTTACGGAATTACGAAACCGTTTTGTAACGCCAATCTCGCGCTCGGCGTTTTTAACTTACTGCCGCTTTTCCCGTTCGACGGCGGGAGAGTACTTTTATGCGTTGCCAAAAACAAAAATAAGACTTTGAAAGCGATCAGGGTAGCGGGAATCGTACTCGGCGCGATATTTTTACTCGTCGGAATAGCGAGTATCTTTTTCCGTCCGTCGTTTTCGGCGGTTCTCGCGGGCGCGTCGATGATTTATTTTTCTGTTTTCGACGGAAAAACGGAAGAATACCGTCTTGCTTTCGACAATACGGGTTTTATAAGAAAACTAAACGTTCCTTATGAAAAACGCAATCTTTACGTCCATACGTCGGTAAAGATTGCGACTTTGAGAAAATCCCTTCGAGCCGATTCGGTTTACACCGTTTACGTTGTCGACAACGCGCTGAAAGTCGTTCGCTCGCTTTCCGGCGAGCAAGTAAATTGTTTATGTCTTAATCCCGCGTTCAAAACGGTAGGCGAGATTATCTGCGACGAACGAAACGCCCTCTGAATGCGTTCATGGAACGTTTTTCCGTCTTATGTTTTTTCTTAGCGTAACTTATAACGACGCCCAATATAACGGCGAGTAGCAGAACTCCGCCCGCAATGATATACAGCATAAACGCTTGCGCGAGTTCTCCTATGCTCTTAGCGGAATAAACCGCGGCGCCGGTAGCGTTGAGCGCTTTGAAAGATACGGTAGTTTCGTTATCGGTACTGCTTATAATTTCGTACTCGGCTACTTCGAGTTTCCCTACCGAATTGACGTAATACACGATATCGCCGTCTTTTATCTTGTAGTCGAATGTGATTTCGTACTCGTTCTCTTCTTCGTAGGTTTCGCTTAGCGATATGTCGACGTAAGCAGCCATCTTTTTGAAACCGGGTACTAATAAACTATACCCGAGCGCGGAGTCGGTTTGTTTACTCATCGCCGCAAAATACGCGTTGTCGACGCCGACTCTTACGACTTCTAATTTTACGGTAGGAGCGAAGTTACCTACTATCTTTACTCCGTCCGCTTCGATTTGTTTAGCCGATACCGCCACGATACCCGCGACGTAAGTGAAGTCGTAGTTTTGCGCTTCCGCTCCCGAAGCGAGCAAGGTATGATAGCCGAGCGTAAGTTCGAGGTCGAAAACTTTCGCTTTTTTCGTCAAAACTTTCTCCGTATCGCCGCCGAGGAATCCGCTGTATTTAATCTTCGGCTCGTATGCGTCGCCGTAAGTAATCGACGCGCTCTCGCAAGTAACGGTTACCAAAGCCTTAGTTACGGTACACCAGACTTCTTCTTTGCCGGTTAACGCATAACAATCGCTCGTAAGCGACACGCTCACTTTGAAACCGTTCGACGTAACGTTACGCGAGTCGCCCGTAACGGTGATATTCGCTTTATAAAGTTTCCTTTCTTGCGCTTCGTCGTCGGTAGCGAGGTTCTCGAAAGAAACGGTGAAGTCGTCGCTCGTAAACGCCTTGCCGCGATAAAGAATTTGCAGTCCGTCGGCGTAAAGCAGCGTATCGTCGTCCTTATAGAAAATCGTCGCCTTTATCGAACGCTTTTGCACGGTAACGGGTATCGATTTTACTTCCACTTCGTCGTAGTTTTCGTTATCGGGGATAAACCGAGCGTTGACGCTCGTATCGGTCATCGAGAACGTTTCGTGGTCGGAGAAAATCTCAAAAACGCCGCGGACGTCTATGTCGCCGCTCTTCGCCCAACCCGTATACGCTAAATTCGCTATAACGTCGCCGTAATACGCTATGCCGGTCAAAGTAACGTAAACGTTCGGTTTGCGCCCGCCGATTTTATAATATACGTCCTCGCTTTCGATTGCGCTTACGTAGTAATTCGACAAACTCATAGTCGCGTTATCTACGCTTACGATATATTCGTACAGACCTTTATTTTCGCCTTCTTCTCTCGTTACGAACACGAACGCGTAGAAAATTTCCATAGTATCTTCAATGCCCTTATCCTTATCGACGTACAAAGAATACCCTTCTTTCAGTTCCAGTTCGTATCTTTCGTCGTCGTTGCCGTACTCCTTGCCTTGTCCGTCTTTAACGCGCAAAACCACTTCTCTGCGGCTTATTATGAACTTCGCGGCGTCGATATTATATACTATCTTATAATTAGGATTGTTTTCCGCGGTCAAAGTACCGTAAGTAAGGTCGTAAGTACCTTTATTCTCGCCCAAAGTTCTTCCAAGAGAACCGTTGACGATTATCGGATTGCCGTTCGGCAACGTTTCCGCTCTTACAAGGGTCTCCTCGCCGTTTTCGATTATTCTCTTTAATATCATATACTCTATTATCGGGTCGGAATCGCCGTAAGTTTTACCTACGTTGCCCGAAACCGATACGATGATTTCGTAGGGAGTAACGGTAATGCTTTTCGCTACGACGATAAAGTTATAACCATCGCTCGAACCGCCCGAATAAGTCAATTCGTAGGTGGCGCAGTTATAAACCGTAGTGGCGGTATTGAAAACCGGCGATTGCAAGCCGCTTATTTGCGCCTCGGGCATTTCTTCGGTACATTCTTTATCCAAGTAATACACCGGACGGAGCGTAACGTTTTCGCCGTAAACGAAGGCTTTTTGCTCCAAATCCACATACAGCACGCCCGCTTTTACGTTCAACACGTTATAGCCGGAAACTCGGTCGTTATAGTTGGTGGCGTATCTGCCGCTTATATAGAACTTGACGTTTTGTCCGTAAGCGGTGGGAATAAAGTAGAACTCGCCGTCAACTTCTTCTATTTCGAAACCGCCTTGCGCACTTTCGGTTATCACTACGACGAACGCGCCGTCGTAACCGTTTTTCGTCGTTTCGTCGGTAAACTTTATCTTTATTCTATCGCCTACCGTAACTTCGCTGTTTTCTTCGAGTTTTCGACCGTTCTCGTCGTAAAGTTCGTACGCGATCGCTTCGCCGTCGGCTTTGCTTACCGATATTTTTCTCGGCAAACACTCGATAATATAGTTACCGCTTTCCCTTTGCGGTAAAACGTAGTAATCGTTGGCGTTCTTTATTTCGTTCGTAAGCGCGAAGTAGTCTTTCGACTGAATAAAGCGTTCTTCGGCGGTTTTTACGAGCATTCCTCTGTCTATATAGAAGTAATCTTTATCGGTAGGAATAATCGCTCCCGCCGTAAAGGCGATTTTTTCGTAATATTCGAGCGCGACCGCGTGTAACGTACCGTCTACTACGTACGTGCATTTTACGCTCGCGGACAAGTCGGAGCCGTTGTATCTTAAATTGTCTACGCCCTCGTAGTCTATTTCGTAAACGTACGCGCGCTCTATTAAGTAATAGTAATCGGGATAAACGATTTCGTAGTTATTGGCAACTTCGCCCGCGCTCGTAGAGATTGCGGGAATAATCTTATATAAACCGACCGAGTAGCCCGCGCGCTCGTTCCAGGTAACGTCCGCAGTCAAGTTCTCGTCTACTTTAACGAAGGTCCATTCGACGGGTACGCTTGCCGTATAATTTATCGAAGGCTTAGCGTTAACGTACTCGCCTTTAACGTAGAGATATGCCGTTCCGTTATTCGCGACGGCTTCGAGAACGTCTTGCAACGCGACGGTTATTTTGTTCTTTTCTATAACGCCTATTTCTCCGAGCGAACTGCCTATCAACGATTCGTCCGCGCGGTAGTCGTCGTCACCCGTTAAGAAGACGAGCGACTTTAACGTCGTAAGCAAGTTTTCGCCCACGTTAGCGGAAGCCAATTCGAAAGTGAATTTTATGCGGACGACTTCGCCGTTTATCGTACCGGTTATATACGTTACCTTATCGGAATCGGCGGTAATTTCGCATAAAGCGGAGCGGTCGTAAGTTTTTCTCACTTCGGACGCCAGCAAAGCCGTATCGATATCTATCGTCTTTTTGACGATTTCGTATTCTTCTTCATAAATACCGACGATTACGCCGCCGTTAAGTTCGCAAACGTGAACCAAATACTTTCCGGCGCGCTTCATATCGTCCGTTTGTTTTCCGTCTCGGTAATAAGTAACCGAAT
>CAKRAY010000117.1 GCA_934296355.1 uncultured Clostridia bacterium | reverse complement strand
ACGCCGCCCTTAGCGCAGAAAACGGCTACCGCTCCGTCAAGAACGCGCAGCGAACGTTCTACTTCTACGGTGAAGTCAACGTGTCCGGGGGTATCGATAATGTTGATGGTGTGTCCTTTCCAATGCGTCGTAACCGCCGCGCTGGTAATCGTGATACCTCTTTCTTGTTCCTGAACCATCCAGTCCATAGTGGCGGCTCCTTCGTGAACTTCTCCGATTTTATGCGTTAATCCGGTATAATAAAGAATTCTTTCGCTGGTAGTCGTCTTACCCGCGTCGATGTGCGCCATTATACCGATATTTCTCAATTTATCTAAGGATGTTTTTTCAGCCATCTCTTTCTCCTTGTGTGTTTATTCTATTAAATAAATTAGGCATACTACTATGTAAATGGTGGTATGCCCTTCCGACTAAAGTATTATCAAAAAAGATTTTTTGATACTCAGAAACGATAATGCGCGTAAGCCTTGTTGGCTTCAGCCATACGGTGAGTGTCTTCTTTCTTTCTGAACGCTCCGCCCGCGTTGTTATACGCGTCCATAAGTTCGCCAGCCAATCTGAGATACATTTGCTTTTCGCTACGTTTTCTCGCGAACAAAACGATCCATCTGATTCCGAGCGTTTGTCTTCTCTCAGGACGAATTTCCAACGGAACTTGATAGTTACTACCGCCGATTCTTCTCGCTTTAACTTCCAAAGTAGGCATAACGTTTTCGAGAGCCTTTACAAAAACTTCGTTCGGGTTCATTCCCATTTTTTCTTCGATGACGTTAAAAGCGCCATATACGATTTTTTGGGCAACTCCTCTTTCGCCGTCTAACATGACTTGGTTAATGAGTTTCGTTACTACTTTCGAGTTATAGATAGGATCGGGTAAAACTTCACGCTTAGGAACTCCACTTCTTCTAGGCATATATATATCCTCCTATAAATATTTTGTTTAGTTAGGGTTAAAAATTCAACTATAATTGAATTTATTTGGGCCTTTTTGCGCCGTACTTACTTCTTGCCTGATTACGTTTCGCAACGCCTGCCGTGTCGAGCGTACCGCGAATGATGTGGTAACGAACACCGGGCAAGTCCTTAACTCTGCCGCCTCTGACCAGAACCACGCTGTGCTCTTGCAAACTGTGTCCGATACCGGGAATATATACCGTACCTTCCATACCGTTTACCAAACGAACTCTTGCGATTTTTCTGACTGCGGAATTAGGCTTTTTAGGGGTAGTAGTGGTAACGGATAAGCATACGCCTCTCTTTTGCGGACATTTTTCCATCATCGGAGCCTGGCTCTTCTTAACCTGCTTTTCTCTACCGTGCCTTATCAGTTGGTTAATTGTTGGCATTCAAAATCCTCCTCTTTTTATAGATGAATTCATCCCTCTTTCAACCCAATATAAGGAATAAACTCGCCTTAGTTTGTTTACAAAACCTGCGTCCTTTCGGCAATTCGTAACGGCCGGCACACCCTCCGCCGCAACGAACCCTCGCACTCTTCCTTACGGTAAACTCGCAAGGCTTTCTCCGAGAGTTGTTTTCGCGCCGCGCTATCAGCATTTGCGCTCGCAAAAAACTTACTTTACAAAGCAAGCGGTATCATTATATCAATATAAAATGCCGTTGTCAACGAAATGCGCCGAATTTTCTCGCGATTTTTTTTCGGTTATATTAAAAATTTTACTCGCTTTTCGCTACGGAAAAATACAAGCAAGGCAGTACGCCGTTACGCCCGCTTACGCTTTGATTACGCTCGTACGCGCCGCTTTTCGTCACGCAGCCGACCGTGTTGCCGAACTTCCCTTGCGACCTCGTATAGTACGCCGCCGTCCCGTCGAACGGGTATTCTACCGTAAGTCCGGTGCCGAGTGCATAGTCCGTATACCCTCTGACGCGCCCGTCGCTGACCGAGTCGTATCCCTCGTCGTCGCCGAAAAGTTCTTTATACGCCGCCAAAAACACGCGGTCTTCCGTCGGTTCGTTATTTATATAAGGTACGTCGTCGTAGTAATTCGTATCTTTATTATTGTTGGTCGCGCTTACGATAAAGCCTTTTTGCGCCTCGTCGAAAACGTTTTCGTAAAAGTTCTCGTTAAGAAACTTTCTTATATCGCTCTTTTCCCAAGAGTTGGCGTAACTGCCGCTATTGTCGCCGTTTATATAATAGTTCTGAAACTTCGCGTCGTAATACGCGTTGCCTTGATAATAATCGCACGCGACGATTTTGTCGGCGATTAAAAGGAATTTTCCGTCCGCTTCTCGCGTAACTCGCCACAAAAGCGGTTCTACCGTATAGAAATAATCGTTCTTATCTCTGTTTACGTTTTCCACGTACTCTCCGCAAGAAAATTTTACCCTCGCTTTCGACGGTTGATTGAGTTCTCGCCTTGCGTATAACTTGCCGTTTAACTCGTAATATCCGCTTTCTGAAGGCGTGAGTTTTTTTAGTTCGGCAATCAAATCGAAGTCGCTTACGAACGTTTGCGGGAATAAACCGAAGAAAACTCCGTCGCCCGCGCTTAATTTGCCGTCGCCGTTCTTATCGACAAGCGCGTATCCGTCCTTTTTCATTCTTTCGTAAATATCTATTCCGCATTCAACGCAAATTCCGTTTTTCGCTTCGTGCGGACATAACGAACCGCATTTCACGCACTTTCCGTCGACGTATTCGTGTCCGTACTTGTCGTCGCTTTCTTTCTTTTGCGCTCCGCACGCGGAACAAACGTACAAATCGTACCCCGTCTCTTCGCACGTTCCGTTCGTATGCGAACGGAACTTAAAATCGTGCTTTTTATCCTCTTTTTTATCGAATCTTACCTTTCCGCACTCGGCGCAAACGTACCTCGTGCCGCCGTCGTTATTGCAGTCCGCTTTAATCTCCGTTCCCGCGCCGTATCTATGTCCGTGTCCGTAAATAACCCCTCTTTCCTCGTATCCGCACACCTTGCATTTGCGTAAAACGTACCCGTTTTCTTCGCAAGTGGCGACTTTCGTGTCTATGGTTTCGTACGCGTGTCCGGTTTTGTTAACGACAACCCTAAACTCGCCGTAACTCGACCTATATATTCGCAATCCGTTTTCGGTACAACTCGGACTTTGCTCGTCGAGTTCGTAATTCTCGGCGCTGAGTTTCGGTATTTTTTCGTTAATTTTCTCACCGCAAGCCACGCACGTTTTTTCGTAAACGCCCTCGCTCGCCTCGGTCGGTTCCACGGTCACTTTGTTCGTGGTTTGTTCATGCTTACATCCGCCGTCCGTTTTTTCGCAAGCGGTAAACAAAGTCGTAACCAAAATCGCCACCGCGATAATGACGAATATCGCCCGAATAAGTCCGAAACGAATAGAAACGCCGTTTGCTCGCTCTCTACCAAATCTGTTTTTCATACTCATTTCCCGTAAGTAACGGTCGCTTTACCGCTTCCGTCCATCGCCTTGGGCGATAAAGCAATTTGCTCTTTAAACGCCAAAAATCTTATTTTCGCGCCGCTTTCGCACGCATAAAAAGCGTAATCGCGCACGCTCTTTACCGTTTCGGGGAAAACGACCTCGCCCTTAAAGCCCATGAACGCGTTTTCGCCCACCTCTTCATAAATCGAGTTTTGCTCGAAAGTCACCGTCGCGCTCGAACCGTAAAAGCAACCGCTTCCGATAGTTTTCACGCTGAACGGCACGACGAACGCCTTACCGGTATATCCGTATAAAGCCCTATCGCCGAGCGATTTCAAACCGCAAGCCGAAAAGTCGAGTTCCGCCGTACAATCGTTGAACGCGCACTCGCTTACCGAATTAAGCGCGCTTACGAAAACGAGTTTTTCGCCCTTGTACCCGTCGAACGCTCCGTTGGTCAGTTCGCTTAACGCGCACTCCGCGTCGAAAACGACTTTACAAGTCGCCTCGTAAAACGCTTGTTTTCTTATCTCCTCTATGTTTTTTCCCAAAGTTACTTCGCCGTCGTACTCGGCAAAACACCGTTCGGTAAGCACGTTAAAAGAGGAATTTTTTGGTAATTCCACCTTAAAATCGCAACCCGCAAAAGCGTACTCGGCTATCGAAACGGTTTCTTCGTCTACGACGAACGCATTTCCCGAATCAACTTTTTTTCTGCCGACAGCCACGATTTTTCTACTGCCCTTAGCGTACAATACGCCGCCGTGCGAAGTATATTTCGCGTTGCCCGCGGTAACCGATATCGCATTTAATTCCGAACAACCCGCAAACAAACCCGGTTCGATATCTTCCGCTTTGCTCGAAATATTAATGCCGTTTATAAGGTCATTCGTCCCGAACGTTTCGCGCGCGATTCTCTTCACCGCCTTGCCGTTAAACACGGCGGGAATAACGACTTGTTTCTCGTTGCCGTTATAAGAAACGACCGAGTAATACGTTTCGTCTTCCGAAAGTTTGAACGTAAAACCCGTTTTTTCGTCGATTTCCGGTTTCTCGCCGGGCTTATCGGGAAAATCTACCGTTTTCTTTTCAAACTTAGCGTAAAGCGTGGTGTCCTCGGTCAGCGCGTCGGTCAAGGCAAACTTTCTTTGAAACTCCTCGTCGTAGTACCAGCCGCAAAAATCGTATCCGACTTTTATCGGGTCGTCCGGGAACGGTTGTCGCTCGTCCGCAGTCAGCACGACGGCGTCTATGACTATATCGTCGAAACCCGTCACAAACCGCACGGTAATTTTTTTACCGCTTGCGCCGGCGTCGTCGCACGCCGAAAACGCCGTAACCACCGTTACCGCCAAAAGTACCAAACATATTATTACGCCGATTTTCTTCTTCATATCTCTCCGAGCCGAGTTGCCGCTTCATTAGGGTATACTCGCGCTATAATATACAATACACCCAATATAGTAAAATAATCTTACAAAAAAGTCAATAAGCGGCGTATAATGTGGAATGTCTCATGCACGTTGCTTTACACCACAAAAAACAATACTATTTTTATTATTGAAAACCTTTTTTTGTCGAGAAAACAAAAGCGGATATAAGAAATCTAAGTTTTTTGTGGTTCTTGCGAAAACCTCGACTAGCGTAC
>CAKRAY010000116.1 GCA_934296355.1 uncultured Clostridia bacterium | reverse complement strand
TTTATACCCTGCGCTTTAATGATTTTGCCAATAATCGGCATTATCTTTCCTCAACGTAAACGCTGTAAACTTTATCAAGTTTTTGACCTGCGGACTTAACGATAGTTCTTATCGCCTTTGCGACCTTACCGCCCTTGCCAATAACTCTGTTAATAACGTCTTTGTCAACCATTACTCTGATATCGACTTTATTACCGTCCTCGACGATAACCAGTTCGTATCTATCTTTGTCGACGAGTTGACCGACGATATAGTCCACTAATTCAAACATCGTCCGTCACCTTATTTCTTTTCGATAATACCGTTTTTGAAAAGTAAATCGCGAACCGTATCGGTAGGTTGCGCGCCGCAAGCCAACCATTTTTTAGCGAGTTCGGCGTCGATTTTGATTTCAACCGGCTCGGAAACGGGATTGTAATAACCGATTTGCTCGATATATTGTCCGTCTCTTGCTTTTCTGGAATCGGTCGCTACGATACGATAGAAAGGCGCTTTCTTGGAACCCATTCTTGTTAATCTTAATTTTACTGCCATTTTTTAATCCTCCGATTAGTATATTGTTTTATTTATTTTGTTGTTTTTTAGAATCCGCCGAACGGGAATCTCATTTTTCCCGAACTCATTCGTTTCATCATTTCTTTTGTTTGATTGAATTGATTTATTACTTTATTGACTTCTTGTACGGTATTTCCGCTTCCCGCGGCAATTCTTTTACGTCTCGAAGCGTTAAGAATTTCGGGATGCGCTCTTTCTTTGGGCGTCATCGATTGTATTATCGCTTTCGTCCTGTCGAGTTGTTTTTCGTCTACGTTAAGATTTGCGCCTTTCATTTTTCCGCTCATCCCGGGAATCATCCCGATAACGTCCGATAAATTGCCCATATTCTTTACGGAAGACAATTGTTGAAGATAATCTTCAAGGTCGAAGGTATTATCTTTCATTTTCTTCGCAAGTTTTTTGGCGTCCTCTTCGCTGATGGCTTGTTCGGCTTTTTCTATTAAAGTCATAACGTCGCCCATACCGAGAATTCTCGATGCAATCCGGTCGGGATAGAACGGTTCGATTTCGGTCATTTTTTCACCGACGCCACAGTATTTAATCGGTTTGTCGAGAATCGCCTTTATGCTAAGCGCCGCGCCGCCGCGGGTGTCGCCGTCCAATTTCGTAAGTATTACGCCCGTTATCTCCAATTGCTTATTAAACGTGCTTGCGACGTTTACGCTTTCTTGTCCGAGCATTGCGTCGACAACCAATAGTATTTCGTTAGGTTTAACCGCCGCTTTTATATCGCTGAGTTCGCGCATCAATTGTTCGTCGATTTGCAATCTTCCCGCGGTATCTATAATAACGATATCGTTACCGTTCTTATTTGCGTGTTCGATACCTTTTTGCGCAATTTTTACCGGGTCTGCCTGTCCCATTTCGAAAACGGGAACGTCAACCTTTTGCCCTACGACTTGTAATTGTTTTATCGCGGCGGGTCTGTATATATCTCCCGCGACAAGCAAAGGTTTCTTGCCCTGTTTTTTTAGCAAAAGCGCAAGTTTGCCGCACATTGTAGTTTTACCCGCGCCTTGCAAACCGCACATTAAAACGACCGTTGGCGGTTTATCGGCAATTTGCAACTTCGCATGGGTGGAACCCATGAGTTTTATTAACTCTTCGTTGACGATTTTTATTACTTGTTGCGAAGCGTCTAATCCGCGTAAAATGTTCTCGCCTAACGCTCTCTCGCTCACTGCCGCGATAAAACTTTTCACGACGGTAAAGTTAACGTCAGCCTCCAAAAGCGCGATTCTTACTTCACGCATCGCGTTCTTTATTTCGAGTTCCGTCAATGCGCCTCTATTTTTTAATTTAGAAAAGATATGGGTGATTTTTTCGCCTAAGGTGCCTAATGCCGCCATTATATCTCCTTTATTTCGCTTAAAACGCTTTCCAGTCTTTCTTTCACGCTATCCGACATATTTTCTTCTTTTATAATTGCGGATAACTCGTTAGATACGTTTTTTATCTTTCCCACTAAACCGAGTTTACTTTCGTATTCCTCCAGTTTCTTGGTACATCTTACGATAACCTCTCTTACGCCTTGTCTGGTAATCGACATCTCGTCGCCTATTTCCGACAAACTCATATCGCAATCGTAATACATTCTCAATACGTCCTTTTGATGCTCGTTAAGCATTCCGCCGTAATAAGAATTAAGAATACCGTAATAAATTTTGCTTTTTTCCATTTTCGAACTGTAAAGGGTTTTTCGTTTACATGCGTATTATCTCACATATCGATTGCTTTGTCAAGCGTATACACGCGCAAAAAACAATAAAATAAAAACAAAAAAATGCGAACTCGAAAAATTTGTTGAATTTTTTATATAATTCTGTTGACAATTTTTCAAGGCGTGCTATAATAATGGCAAAAGGAGAAAAAATGACGAAAAGTTTATACAGTATGATTCTTAGCGACGAAGTTATAAAAAGAATAGACTCGCTCGCCGCCGACAATAATACGAATAGAAGTAATTTAATCAATCAAATTCTTGCCGAATACGTGTCCTACACTACTCCGGAAAAAAGAATTAACAAAATATTCGCTATTATGAACGATCTCGTTTCCGTTGGATTTAATCCCCTCAACGAGCAAGCGGACAGACTGTTTTCACTTAAAACCAATCTCGATTACAAATATAAACCTTCGGTAAAATATACCGTAGAGTTATATAGGACTTATAACGCCACAATCGGAGAACTTAAAGTGACCTATCGCTCCCAATCGCCCGAACTGGTGCAAAAATTAAACGATTTTTTCCGTTTGATTATAGAAATCGAAAGAAGATATCTTTCCGGAGCGACCCAATATACTATCGACGACACAAAGTTTGTAAGAACGTTCGTTGTACCCAACGGTAATCATTATTCCGAAAACGAAATTGCAGTCGCTATCAACGAATACATTAAGCACTTCGATTACACAATGAAATCATACTTATCAAATAAATTCTCTACTTTTTATTCGCTGCAAACAACTTACGAAAACTTTTTATCCAATTCAATCTTGATATAAAGGAGGTTTAACTATATGAATATCAATAACTACACGCAAAAATCTATAGAAGCAATACAAAACGCGCGTAACTATGCGCTTAACAATAACAATCAATATATATTCCCCGAACATATCGCTTTGGGATTATTGCAAGATAAAGACGGATTCGTCGTCGCCGTACTCAAAAAATGCGGTTGCGACGTTGTCGGTTTGGAACAAAGACTCATCACCGAATTGGGTTCGTATCCGCAAGTAAAAGTCGCCTCGGAAGAACAACTTTATCTATCCGTCGATTCCGAAAAAACCTTCGCTAAAGCGGAAGAATTATCGCGTTCCAACGATGAAAAATTCGTTAGCGTCGAGCATATACTCGTCGCGCTACTCGATAAGTGCGATAAACTGGCGCGTATTTTTGCAAACCACGGCGCGTCTAAAAATAGAGTTTTACAAGAAATTAAGAACTCTAAACAAAACAAAAAAGCGGATTCCGACAATCCCGAAGGCACGTACGACGTATTAAAAAAATACGGCGTTGACTTAACCGAAAAAGCGAAAAGCAATAAGCTCGACCCCGTAATCGGACGTGATAACGAAATACGTAACGTTATAAGAATACTTAGCAGAAAAACCAAAAACAATCCCGTTCTTATAGGCGAACCGGGCGTAGGTAAAACCGCTATCGTAGAAGGCTTGGCGCAACGTATAGTTTCGGGCGACGTACCCGAATCGCTGAAAAACAAAACGGTATTCTCTCTCGATATGGGCGCGCTTATTGCCGGCGCAAAATATCGAGGCGAGTTCGAGGAAAGACTAAAAGCGGTCTTAAACGAAGTAAAAGACAGCGAAGGCGGTATCCTACTCTTTATCGACGAACTTCATACCATCGTCGGAGCGGGAAAAACCGATTCGGCAATGGACGCCGGCAATCTTCTCAAACCTATGCTGGCGCGAGGCGAATTGCACTGCATCGGCGCGACAACCTTGGACGAATATAGAAAATATATCGAAAAGGATGCCGCTCTCGAAAGACGTTTCCAACCCGTTCAGGTCGACGAACCGAGCGTCGAAGACACCATTGCCATACTGAGAGGCTTAAAACAACGTTTCGAAATATTCCACGGCGTAACTATTGCCGACAGCGCAATCGTAGCCGCTACGACCCTCAGCGATAGATATATAACGGATAGGTTCTTACCCGATAAGGCGATAGACCTTATCGACGAGGCTTGCGCCATGATAAAGACGGAAATCGATTCTATGCCCATAGAGATGGACGAAATTAACAGAAAAATAATCCAACTCGAAATCGAAGAAACCGCATTAAAAAACGAAACCGATACCCTCTCCAAAGAAAGACTGGATAATATAAGAAAAGAATTGTCCGATCTTAGAGAAAAATTCAACGCTATGAAAATAGCGCTTGAAAACGAGAAGAACGGAATTAACTCCGTGCAAGCGGTAAAACAAAGAATCGAAGAAGTAACCGCGCAGATTGAAAAAGCGCAAAGAAATTACGACTACGATACGGCGGCTAAACTCAAATACGGAGAACTTCCCAAACTCGAAGAACAACTGAAGAAAGCGGAAACAAGCGATAATTCCGGCGGCGAAAAAATGTTGAAAACTCGAATTACCGAAGAAGAAATCTCGAAAATCGTCTCTAAATGGACCGGTATTCCCGTGTCGAAACTTATGGAAAGCGAGAAAGAAAAAATACTTAATCTCGACGCCATTCTGCATAAGAGAGTTATCGGACAAGACAATGCGGTCACGCTTATAACGCAAGCCATTCAAAGAAGCCGCGCGGGCATCGGAGATATGAACAGACCTATAGGTAGTTTCCTCTTCCTCGGTCCTACGGGCGTGGGAAAAACCGAACTTGCCAAAGCCCTGGCAGAATCGCTTTTCGATAACGAGAAAAACCTTATAAGAATAGACATGTCGGAATACATGGAAAAATTCAGCGTTTCCAGACTTATCGGCGCGCCTCCGGGATACGTCGGAT
>CAKRAY010000115.1 GCA_934296355.1 uncultured Clostridia bacterium | reverse complement strand
GTTTACGCTACCGCTGTAATCGAGTACGACGGTGTCTCCGTTTTCCGCTTCGCCGTCTTTTTCGATAAGACGCGCTCTATCGTTAAGTTCTTTGTCGATAACCGCATTAACTTCTTCGTCGGTAACGGTTGCAACGTCTTTCTTAAACGTAAGTCCCGTGTATTGACCCAATTCGAACTCGGGAGAAACGGTAAATGCGATAACAAACTTCAAACCCTCTTCGCCTACGTCTTTAACATCCAATTCGGGACGAGCGACAACCTCGAAATTCTCCTTGTTCATTATCTCTTCGTATGCCTTGTCTACCGCTATATCGATAGCGTCTTCATACAAAAATTGCTTTCCGTATGCGGCAACCAACACTTGCATCGGCACTTTTCCCTTACGGAAACCTTCTACCGAATACTTATGCTTATTCTTATTGTATCCTTCTTTAATATCGTTTTGCCATTCGTCTTTTTCAATGCTTACGGCAACTTCTATCTTTGATTTGCTCAATTTCTGTACTGAGTATTCCATTTTTTTTACCTCCGTAAAATTATCTTTGATATTTTATCATAAAAAACATTGTTTTGCAATCTGTTATTGTATGTTTTTTTGTCTAAAAATGACTTTTTTATCAACTGTCGATATTAGAATCGTCATTGTCCCTATTTTCCGTTTTCGGCTTGGGAGTATACGCCGACTGATTTTCGCTTTCGACGAACCGTATGTATTTTCCTATCCAATTAAGTCTGATTCTATCGAGTTTGCCGTTTCTGTGTTTTGCAATATCCAAAAGTATCGGCGAGTTCTCTTTATCTTTTTCGTCCTCTCTCGACAAGAATAATACGATGTCGGCGTCTTGCTCTATCGCGCCCGATTCACGAAGGTCGGAAAGTTGTGGCGTTTTATCGTCACGATTTTCAATCATACGCGACATCTGACAAAGTAGAATTACGGGACAATTCATCTCCTTTGCAATTATCTTCATATATCTCGACATATCGCTAATTTCTTGCTGTCGATTGTCGGAACGACGCCTATCGTCTTTCGTCATTAATCCCAAGTAGTCGACTACGATTAGGTCGATTTTATTAAAATCTCTACTAGCCCCGGTAAGACGTCTACACTGAGTAAGTATATCCTTAGGCGAAATCATACTCGAATCGTTAATAAAAACTCTGGAATCGGAAAGTGTTTTCGTCATTTCCCATAGACTTCTATGCGACGTGCCTATAAGTTCGCCCGAAGAAAGTTCTTGCATATCCACGCTTGCGAGGTTGCTTAAAATTCTTTGAGCGATCTGTACCGCCGGCATTTCCAAAGAATAGAACGCAATCACTTTCTTTTCCGGTCTTTTAACGATATTTGCCACTATATTAAGCGCAAAAGCGGTTTTACCTACGGAAGGACGCGCCGATAGAATAATCAAATCGCCTTTTTGTAGACCGTTAGTAACTTTATCGAATCTATTAAATCCGGTAGCCAGTCCGCGAAATGCGTTTTTATCTTTTGCAATAGCGTCCATACGATCAATAAGCTCCGCAGCGGGCGCGCTGATATGCTTCAAGTCGCTCTTATCGTTATCTTTCGATATTTCATAAATCAATTTTTCGGCTAAACGTAACGTTCTATCGGCGTCCGTAGAAGTATACGCGTCCTCTATAATTTCGTTACATTTTCCGATTATCGTTCTCAATACCGAATCTCTTTGTATGATTTTAACGTATTGTTCGCAATTCGCGCCCGACGGCAATAGCGAAGCAAGTTCGGTTAAATAAGTTAGATAATCTTTTTCTCCGCCCGTTTTTTCAAGTTGATCGTTTACGGTGATTATATCTATAGGCTTTGCTTCTCTATCGAGCGCTTGCATTGCCATAAAAATTTCTCTATTCAGTTTATTATAAAAATAATCAGGCGAAATTTTAGAAACGTAATCGCCGGCAACGTCGCCGTCAATCAATAAACAACATAGCACGGACTGCTCCGCTTCGTTATTCTTCGGAAAAACTTTTGCATTTACCGCAACGTTTTTTTCCGTATTATTTTTTTCCATCAGTTCCTCTCCTTTGTTTTACTATCTTGACGGAAACGGGAATAGAAATAACAAGTATTCCCGCCACAATCGCCAATAAGTACCAAACGTATTGATTTGGTGCCTTTTGCGTAATCGTAACCGTTCTTTCATAATCCGATACGTTCATTTTGTAACTATGGTAATATATCTTATCGGCGTATGAATAAGTTACGCTATCCGCGTCCGTAGAAAGATAATCCTCTCCGTACGGAGTACCGTAAACGTATTCTAAAAGAATCTTATTCTCTTGAATTCCCATATTGCGTAAATTTGAAAAAATACGCCCTACGAATCTTTGGTCGCCCTTATAAATTCCGGCAAAAACGGTGGTATTCGTACTTTCATAAACATTGAAAAAGAAACCTTTGGTTTTTTTTGCCGTTGAAACTTGCTTTTCGTACCCCGTCACGCCGGAGGCGGCATAATAGTCTTCTACCGTATCAAAAGACTTTTTTGCGCTCATTTTGCCGTATGTGTAGTCCATGTCTAAGGTAAAACCGTTGTTATAAAACGTTTCGCCAAGCAAATTAAGCTGGTATCTGCCTTCCTCCGTGCTTAGTCTATTATAAAACTCTTTATTAAAAACCACGTCGTACCCGAACGAAATACCGTTTGCAAACTCGATTGTATAGTTATATACGATTTTTGCGTCGTATTCGCCCAAGTCATAACCTTGTACGCTAAAATCAACTTCGCTGTCGTCGCTTTGCGTTTCCGCCAACGCAGGCGTAAGAACCGCGCCGACAGAAAAAATTATCGTCAATACGATTAAGCAAAAACAAGAAACAAAACCAACTCTCGACTTCATAGATTATTTTATACTCTTTAATTCCTTTAACACGGATTTGAATTCGCGCATAACGTTAACGAACGGCGTTTTCTTCGTTAAATCGATATCAACCAAAGCAAGGTTTTCCATCGGGTATTTGCTTCCGCCGCACTTTAAGAAGTTTTTATACTTTTCAACGTTGCTTGCGTCATTGAGAATCATATTGGCGATATTTATAGCGCATGTAATTCCCGTAGCGTATTTATATACGTAGAAAGAAGTATAGAAGTGAGGAATTCTCGCCCACTCATATTTAATGTATTCGTCGGTAATTACGCTTTCTCCGTAGTACTTTTTATTCAATTCGCCATAATACTCGTTCATGCGTTCATAACTTAACGGGTCCCCGTTCTCTATGGCTTCGTGAGCGAATTTTTCGAACTCGGCAAACATTGTTTGTCTAAAAAGAGTAGTTCTTAACATGTCGACGTAGTAACTTAACAAATACTTCTTTTGTTTTCCTTCTGCAGTCTTTAACATGTGCTTAATCATCAAAACTTCGTTTACCGTGCTTGCGATTTCCGCTACGAAAATCGAATAATTCGCTTTCTCGTAGCATTGCGCGCCGGTGGCATAATAAGTATGCATAGCGTGTCCCATTTCGTGCGCAATGGTAAACACGTCGTGAATCGTTCCTTTATGATTAAGAAGTACGTACGGATGAACGCCGTACGCGCCTATTTGATAAGCGCCGCTTTTCTTATTTTCCGTTTCTTCAACGTCAATCCATCTATCTCTTTTTGCTTGTCTTAAAACGCTAACGTATTCTTCTCCGAGCGGAGCCAATGCGTCGCATACTATATCGTACGCTTTATCGAACTCCGTTACCGTATTGTCTATATCGACAATAGGTAAATACATATCGTACATATGCAATTCTTTTAGTTTCAAGCACTTCTTTCTATATGCAACGTATTCGTGCATAACGGGCGCATACTTGTCGACAATTTCGATAAGATTATTGTAAACGCGTTCCGGTATATTTTCCCCATAAAGCGCGCTCTCTAAACAATTAGAATACTTTCTTGCCTTAGCGTAAAAATAATCTTTCTTTACGTTACCGATATACATTCCGGCAACGGTATGAATCATTTTCATATATCCGTTATATACTTGCTCATACGCGGTTTTTCTTAAATTGGCGTCCGTGTCTTGTAAACATAAGGAATATAACCCATGCGTAAGTCTTACCTTTTCTCCGTGATAATCTATCTCTCCGAAATCTACGTCAACGTTGTCGAACATGGAGAAAATTGTTCTAAACTCGTCGCTGAATCCGCCTACTCCGGACAACAAAGCCTCTTCTTTTTCGCTCAATAAATGCTTTTTCTCTCTGATAATATCGGTCAAAAACATGGTAAAGTACTCGTACGCCGGGTTCTTCAACATTTCGTTTAAGTCTTTCTGCTTAAAAGCCGCCAATGCGGGTTGTATAAACGAACTTTCGGTAAGGAATTCTACGTATAACGCTTCTATCTGTCCTTTTAGTTCGTTATATTTGGCAACGCTCTTGTTTTCATCGCCTTTAATCATTATATAAATGTAGCATTTCTCGATTTTATAATTGATTTTGCTATAAGTAAGTAAACAATCTATTGCGTTTTCTTTATTTAATTTACCGCGAAATTTCGAAATTTCTACCGAACCGTCTTTAATATCTTGAAAGTACCGAGGTAACTCTTCTTCGTTGAGCAAATCTTCGGTTGCCCATATTCTCTCTAAACTTACGTCTTTTCTTAGCATAAAAAAGTCTCCCTAAAAAAATATATAATTATTATAATAATTACCATTATAAAAGTCAAGAATTAAAACAATCCAAAAAAGAGCAAAAAAAATAACGAACCTGCTCCGACACACAGTACCGAATCGGCTTACGCACAGGTGACTCCTCCAAAGTTTCCTCATAACACATTTCGAAATTTGCTTAGTGCTGCTGCGATCAAACTCTGACACGGTTCACAACACAAAATTGTATGAGACCTTGCTATCAACGTTCCTTATGCGCATCGGCTTTCCATACTGAATGCCTCGGCAGGCGTTCGACCTCGCTATAGCGGATTGCGAGTTACAGGGCACCGCTAGCTCCCCGTCTATCGTCATAAATATTATAGCCTAAAACAAAAAAAAATCAAGCAAAATTTTTAATTATTCCACTCCACTCGCTCGCCAAACAACA
>CAKRAY010000114.1 GCA_934296355.1 uncultured Clostridia bacterium | reverse complement strand
ACTTAAATCTTGTTTTGAGGAGTCTAAACTCGACGTTCTTGATGCGGATATGGCGAACCTTGCTAAAAAAATCGAATTAAAACACGAAACGAATCAACTTACTTCCAGATATATAGACGTAGAAACGGATAAGACGCTTTATAGAAAGATAAATTCGATTTTGTCAAGCAAGGATACCGATAAATATATTAAGCAGTACTTTGTCGCATACGTAGATACGACCAATATCGAAACGCTTGTAAGAACGAAAATAATAAAAGCCGATACCGGCTTTTTCGAAGAAAACTTTCTCGAAGGCGGCTCCATCGAGTTGAAAGACTTTTTAGAGTGCGGTTTCGACGAAACGAAAATCGCCAAACTCGCCGAACGTAATGGTTATAAAAAACTTTACGGCGAAATAGACGGAACCGACCTTAGCGGGTACGAAACGGCGAGAGACGATTATTTGTTAAAGATTTTTTCCGATAATAAAACCGATATGCTTTCGGTTGCGCCGATTGTCGGGTATTATTTGGCAAAATTAAACGAAGTAAGAGTGCTTCGACTCGTGTTGATTTGTAAAAAGAACGGCGTGAGCGAAGGGCTTATGAAAAAGAGAGTGAGGAACTTGTATGCTTAACAATAAAATCGCCGTGCTCGGCGACAAAGATATCATACTTGCGTTCAAAGCGGTTGGCGCGGACGTTTTTTCGGCAAACGGGTATTTCGAGGCGGCGGAAAAAATGAAAAAACTCGCAAGAGAATACGCGATTATTTTCGTCACGGAAGATATCGCGGAGCAAATCGCCGACGTTATCGCCAGGTATAAGTCCCGTCCGTACCCCGCCGTTATTCCCATTCCGGGCGCGGGAGGGAGCAACGGCTTCGGTATGAAAGGCATAAGCCGCGACGTGGAAAAAGCGATAGGCACAGATATATTGAATAATTAGAAAGAAATAGTTTTTCATAAATAAATAGGAGAAAATACATTAAATGGATCAGGTTTGTGGAAAGGTTATAAAGGTAAGCGGACCGCTTATCGTAGCCGGCGGTATGAGTGAATGTAAGATGTTCGACGTCGTGAGAGTATCCGAAGATAAACTAATCGGAGAAATCATAGAACTTCGCGGCGACAAGGCTTCGATACAGGTTTACGAAGAAACCGCGGGAATCGGACCCGGCGACGAAGTTTATTCGACGGGTTTACCGCTTTCGGTAGAGTTGGGACCGGGGCTTATAGAATCGATTTTCGACGGAATACAACGTCCGCTCAGTAAGTTAAAAGACGTCAGCGGCGACCGTATCGGTAGGGGCGTAGACGTTCCCGCGCTTGATCATACGAAAGTTTGGGAGTTTATACCGACCGCAAAAGTCGGGGACGAACTCGTCGCGGGCGACGAATTGGGTTACGTTCAAGAAAACGAACTTGTCAAGCATAAAATCATGGTACCGTATAAACTCGGCGGAACCTTGAAATCGATAAAGAAAGGCAGTTTTACCATAGACGAAACGATAGCGGTAATATCGACGGCGAAAGGCGATAATAATATCACGATGCTGCAAAGATGTTCCGTGCGTAAAGGCAGACCGTATAAAGAAAAGATTTCTCCGAAAATTCCTATGGTTACCGGGCAAAGAGTCATAGACACGTTATTCCCCATAACCAAAGGCGGCGTCGCCGCCGTACCCGGCCCGTTCGGTAGCGGTAAAACGGTAGTGCAACACCAATTAGCCAAGTGGGCGGACGCGGACATAATAGTTTATATCGGTTGCGGCGAAAGAGGCAACGAAATGACGGACGTACTTAACGAGTTCCCCGCGCTTATCGACCCGAAATCGGGTATGCCGCTTATGAAGAGGACCATTTTAATAGCGAACACTTCCGATATGCCGGTTGCGGCGCGCGAAGCGAGCATTTATACGGGTATCACTATCGCCGAGTATTTTCGCGATATGGGTTATAATGTGGCGATTATGGCGGATTCCACTTCGAGATGGGCGGAAGCGTTGAGAGAAATGAGCGGCAGACTCGAAGAGATGCCGGGCGAAGAAGGATACCCCGCATATCTAAGCAGTCGTCTTGCGGAATTCTACGAAAGAGCGGGTATCGTTAAAGTTTTAGGTAAAGAGGATAGAATAGGAAGCGTTACGGCAATCGGCGCGGTAAGCCCTCCGGGAGGCGATTTAAGCGAACCCGTAAGCCAAGCGACTTTGCGTATAGTCAAAGTTTTCTGGGGCCTGAGCGCGTCGCTCGCATATAAAAGACACTTCCCCGCAATCGATTGGTTGCAAAGTTACTCCTTGTACGCCGATAGGTTAAGCGACTGGTATGCCGAACATATAGGCGAAGAGTGGAATTCTTTACGTCAAAAGTTTATGGCGATATTGCAAGAAGAAGCGACGTTGGACGAAATAGTGAGATTAGTCGGTATGGACGCCTTGGGCGCGCGAGATAGGCTCACCATGGAAGTCGCCAAGACGATAAGAGAAGACTATTTGCATCAAAACGCGTTCCACGAAGTCGACACGTACGCCTCTCTCGAAAAGCAATTAAGAATGATGCGCTTAATCATCGACTTCTACCGTTTGTCAAACGAAGCGATTAGCGAAAACGTCGATATAGAAGATATCATAGAAATCCCCGTGCGCGAAAAAATCGGCAGAGCCAAATATATCGAAGAAAAAGACATCGCTAAGTTCGATGAAATAGAAGAAGAATTGAAAAACGAAATAAAAGCGCTTATCGGTTAGGAAAGGAGATAAAAATGCTTAAAGAATACAGAACGATTAAAGAAGTAGTCGGACCGCTTATGCTCGTCGAGGGCGTAGACGGCGCAAAATATGACGAAATCGTAGAAATCGAGCAAGAAGACGGCGAAATACGAAACGGTCGTGTTCTCGAAGTAAACGGCGACAAAGCGCTTGTACAGTTGTTCGAAGGTTCGTCGGGATTAAAAATCTCCACCGCGAAAGCGAGATTCTTAGGTAGAAGTTTGGAACTCGCCGTGAGCGAGGATATGCTCGGCAGAGTATTCGACGGTATGGGCAGACCCAAAGACGGCGGCGCGGCGATTATTCCCAAGAAAAGAATTAACATTAACGGTCACCCCATTAACCCCGTAGCGAGAGACTACCCGAACGAGTTTATTCAGACCGGTATCAGCGCGATAGACGGACTTAATACCTTGGTAAGAGGACAAAAACTCCCCGTGTTCAGCGCGTCGGGCTTGCCGCACGCAGAATTAGCCGCCCAAATAGCAAGACAAGCCAAAGTCTTAAACAACGACAGCAAGTTCGCCGTCGTATTTTGCGCAATCGGTATCACGTTCGAAGAAGCGGATTATTTTATCTCCGATTTTAAGAAAACCGGCGCGATAGAAAGAGCGGTTTTGTTTATGAACCTCGCCAACGACCCCGCCGTGGAAAGAATAGCCACGCCCCGTATGGCGCTTACTTGTGCGGAGTACCTGGCGTTCGAATGCGATATGCACGTCCTCGTAATAATGACCGACATAACGAACTACTGCGAAGCGTTACGTGAAGTCGGCGCGGCGAGAAAGGAGGTGCCGGGAAGAAGAGGATACCCCGGTTATCTATATACCGACCTTGCGAGTTTATACGAGCGCGCCGGTAGAATCAGAGGCAAAAAGGGCAGTATTACGCAAATACCCATTTTGACAATGCCCGAGGACGATAAGACCCATCCCATCCCCGACCTTACGGGGTATATCACCGAAGGACAAATAATTCTTTCGAGAGAATTATATAAGCGCGGTATCACTCCGCCGATTGACGTTTTACCCTCGCTTAGCCGTTTGAAAGACAAAGGTATCGGCGCGAACAAAACGCGTAAAGACCACGCGGATACGATGAACCAGTTATTCAGCGCGTACGCTCGCGGTAAGGAAGCGAAAGAATTGTCCGCGATACTCGGCGAAGGCGCGTTAAGTCCCATCGATAAAAAATATTCCTTGTTTGCCGAAGAGTTTGAAAAACAATACGTCAATCAAGGTTTTACCAAAGACAGGACGATTGAAGAAACGCTTAACCTAGGCTGGTCGCTTTTACGCATCTTACCGAGAGCGGAATTGAAGAGAATAAGAGACGCATATTTAGAAGAGTTTTTCGATAAATAATTAAACTTAAAAAGGAAAGGCTATGGCAAAATTAAACGTAAACCCTACCCGAATGGAATTAAGACGATTAAAAACTCGTCTTAAAACGGCGGTAAGGGGACATAAATTGCTTAAAGATAAGTCGGACGAAACGATTAGACGCTTTATGGAATATATAAAAGAGAATAAACGTTTGCGAGAGGAAGTCGAAGGCGAACTCGGAGACGCGTTAAAACTGTTTATGTTAGCGGGCGCGGTGACCGCTTCGCAAGTTATCGAAGAAGCGGTGGCAATGCCTGCAAAGAGCGTAAAACTCACGCTTGGCGAAAACAATATCATGAGCGTGGTCGTGCCTACCATAACCGTTACTCCGGAAGAGAACACGAACTTATATCCGTACTCGTTTTCGGGCGTCAGCGCGGAACTCGACGGCAGTATAGCGAATCTAAGCAATTTGCTTGAAAAACTAGTTAAACTTGCCGAAGTCGAAAAAACGTGCAATATGCTCGCCGACGAAATCGAAAAGAACAGAAGACGCGTAAACGCGCTCGAATACGTAATGATACCTCAACTCGAAGAGACAATTAAGTATATAACGATGAAACTCGACGAAAACGAACGGTCCGCCACGGTAAGACTTATGAAAGTAAAATCTATGATAAAGCAGGAATAGAATGAATATGATATTGGATAAAAATAAGACGTGCGCCGTAATTGGTTATTTCGGTGACGAACTCGAAGAAACGGAAGAGAAAGAATTACTTGCCGTTCTCGAATACCTAACCGAAGTTAAAGGCGTAGTAAATTTTTTATTCATTCGCCCGTCCGCCATATACGAAAGAAGAATAGCCGGCGCATACTTGCTTCCGTCTATTTTTAAGCATCCGGAGATTAAACGTTTAACGCTGAGAAAAAAAGATAACGCCGATTACGAAAGATATGTGGAAAACGGCATTTTCGACGGCTTTTTACCTAT